>NZ_CM001165.1:1800000-2069344 GCF_000213055.1 Streptomyces sp. Tu6071
TGACGCGGGGGCGTGGAGGGGCAGAAGGGGACGAAAGAGGCTGCGGGGACGGGTGGGACGCAGCGGTACGAGCGGGGCCGTCCGAGCCGGTCCCATCCGGGCCGGTCTCCGGTCCGATCCGGCCAGGCGTCCGGTCGAAACTCGTGCGGTGTCCGGCTCGATCCCGGTGCGGTCTCCGCTCCGATCGGGTGCGGTCTCCGGCCCGGTCCCGGTCCTGTCCGCCGCACAACGCCCGGGGCCCCTCCTCCGACACGTGCGATACGGAGAGGGGCCCCGGGCCGAGGTGCGCGCGACCAGTGCTGCTAGTGCTGCTCGCGGGGCCCCGGCACGACGCGCTCACCCTCCGGGTGCACGGTGAGCAGCTGGCGCATCGCCGCCTCGGCCCCGCCCCCGTCCCCCGAGGCGAGGGCGTCGACGATACGGGCGTGGTGGGCGACGGAAGCCTCGTTGGGACGTTCGCAGCCCATCGCGGGGCCGCCCGAAACGTGCAGGGCGGCGCTCACGATGCCGGAGAGGTGCTCCAGCATGCGGTTGCCACCGATCTGGATGAGCAGGGAGTGGAACTCGGCATCGGCCCGCGAGAACGTGATGCCGTCCCCCTGTCCGAGCGCGTGCCCCATGATCTCGACCATGTCGACAAGTCGCTGTTGCACGTCCTCGCGGCCGTGCCCGGCGGCGAGCCGCGCGGCGAGCGGCTCGATGCTCCACCGCAGCTCGTTCAGCTCACGGCGCTGATCGTCGCGCTGGGGGCCGTAAGCGCGCCATTCGATGATGTCGGGATCGAGCAGATTCCAGTCACTGACAGGGCGCACCCGGGTCCCCACATTGGGGCGGGCGCTCACCAGGCCCTTGGCCTCCAGGACGCGCAGGGATTCCCGCACGACGGTACGGGACACCTCGAAACGCTGGCCGATCTCCTCGGGGACGAGGGGGCGGTCCGCACCCAGGTCTCCGGAGACGATCATCTGGCCGAGCTGCTGAACGAGTTGGCCGTGCAGGCCGCGGCCTCGGCTGGCACCGCCGCGTCGTGGCACCCGGCCAAGTTCCGGCTCCGCGGCACCCCAGGAAGGAACTCCGATCCTGTCCTGGGCGGCCTCGGCATAGGGGTAGCGGTCGATGTCGCCCGGACCGGCGAGGCCGGAGTCGGCGGAACGGGCGGCGGTCATCATGGTGTGCGCAACGGTACTCACAAAAGCTTTGTCGGCGCTCTCCTCAACGGCCTTGAGTTCTTTGGTGAAAAGCACACGAAAGGGTGATCGCTTACCGTTGACCAATTGACGCTTTATCGGAAATTACCGAGCAACGGTCGGGGAGTTGCGCGCGTTTCCCCTCAGCTTCCCCCCGCACAAGGCATCTTGCGGTACGGTGCGCGCTCGACAGCGGCCACGACGGTTCCGCGCCCCCCAACGCGCCCGGCGCAGACCTGATTTCCGGCCGCCGCAAGATCACGCAACGGAACCTTCCCGAAGGAAAGCCCTGTTCGGGAGGCGCAAGCTACTACTCTCCGTGAGAAGCGCACTCTTGTGCGTACCGCCGAGGCAGCACCGGCGGGTCTCACGCATGAGCGAAGGCGGCAGGGAACTCGTCAGATCTCGGGGCGCAGCATGGGCGGATTCAGCAGGGTGGCGCCCCCTGCCCTGAAAAGCTGCGCCGGCCTGCCGCCCTGCCGGGTCGTGGTGCCTCCTGTGGGCACGAGAAATCCCGGGGTGCCGGTCACCTTGCGGTGAAAATTCCGGGGATCGAGCACCACGCCCCAGACCGCCTCGTAGACCCGTCGGAGTTCGCCGACCGTGAATTCCGCGGGACAGAAAGCAGTGGCGAGCGAGGAATACTCGATCTTCGAGCGGGCGCGCTCGATCCCGTCGGAGAGAATGCGCGCGTGGTCGAAGGCGAGAGGCAGCAGTTGCTCGTCGTCCCGCCCCGCGTCCTCCCCCAGAAGCCGCTCGACCGGCGCCCATCTGGCACCGCTGGCGTCACCGCCCGCCGTGGGCGAGGGAAGGTCGGGGGCGAGCGCGAGGTGGGCCACGCTCACCACTCGCATTCGGGGATCGCGGCCGGGGTCGCCGTAGGTGGCGAGCTGTTCCAGGTGCGCGCCATGCCGTGCCCCGTCGGAGCCGCTCTCGCACTCACCGTCGTGAGCGCACAAGCCGGTCTCCTCCTCCAGCTCCCGCCCCGCCGCAGCCGCCAGATCCTCCCCGGGACGGACAAAACCTCCAGGCAAGGCCCATTGCCCCTGGTACGGGGCCTCCCCGCGGCGGACGAGGAGCGCCCGCAGCCCGTTGTGCCGCACCGTGAGCACGACCAGATCGACGGTGACAGCGAAGGGCGGGAAGTCGGAGGGGTCGTAGGGAGCCATGCGACCGATCATAGTCGTCCACCTGACGATAAACACGTCGTTCGCTGAAGCTCGGAGGCTCTCTGCCCCTTGAGGAGGCCGAGCCCACCAGCAGCCCCCGGTGTCCGGCCCTGGCCGCCTCCCCCGAGGCTCGCATTCACGGGCCGCACGATCTCGGACACACTCCCACCCCCCGCGCTTCCCCTCGCTGCCTGGCTCACCCCGCCCAGACCCCGGGGATACAACCGCCGACTGCCATTGATCTGCGCATTCTTGGCCACCCGAACCGGTCCCGCGTGGCCGCGAACCGCCGCTCCCGAGTCGGCATCGGGAGCGACGGTCCGACGGCCGCGCCCTCACGCCCGCAGTTGCAGACGCTCGGGCGCCTCCTCCACCATCGCGAGCCCCAGCCGGGTGACTCGCGCGGAGAAGCTCTCCCCGGCGACGCCGAGACCGGTCAGTCCCAGCTCACCGAGCGGCGCACCCCGCACTGGGCGCAGCGCGACGGACCCCTCGGGCACATCGGGGCGGATACCCACGAGCCCCGCGACGACGTGCACCCCGGCGGCAGCGGCCACGGCGGCCGGCCGACAGGCGGCGGGGTGCGGCCAGGGCCTGCTCCCCTCCCCCCGCTGCTCACCGGCGAACATCTCCGGCAGCCGGTACTCGAAGTGCTCCGCCGCCGCGAGCAGCCCACGCAGCAGAGCATGGGACTGCTTCTCGTAACCAGCCGCGGCGAGCCCCGTCACGGCGATCGCCGTCTCGTGGACCCGCACCGCGCCGCCCCTGTGCCCGAAGGGGCTGTATCCGTGCTCCTTCGCACCGAGACTCCGCAGTCCCCAGCCGCTGTCCATCACCGGGGTGCCGAGCAGGTGGGCGAGTTGCCCCGTACGCGCCGGGTCGAGCAGCGAGGGAGCCTGTTCTCCCGCCGGGCCCAAACCGGTGTCGAGCAGGTGCGTCACCGCGCTGCCCAGGTGCGGCACCGGGCGCCCCGCGGTGTCGAGCGCGGCGGGCGGGCGGCCACCGCCACGGTCGTCGTACCAGAATTCAGTCCGGAACCGATCGACGAACTCCACTGACCAGCCGTGGAGTTCTTCAGATCCGGGCCGGTTGATCCCGTCCAGGAGTCCCGCTCCGAGGAGGGCGGCACGGTAGGCATGCGCCTGCGTCTCGACGCGTGCCATACCGCCGGTTTCCCGGTCCCGGACGTAGGCGTGGCGCTCTGCCTCGCGCCGCAGCCACCCGAGGCAGGACTCGGCGGCCGGGGCCAGCTCTTCGACGACTGCGGCGTCGAGCCCCCACCTCCACGCCTCGGACAACAGCGCGGGAAAGAGCAGGGTCGCCTCCACGCTCGTGCTTCCCGGCGGCAGATGGGGCCCGGCGTCCCGCAAAGGGCCCGGGATCCGGCCCTGTTCGGGGCCGCGCCCCACCTGAGTACGCGCCAGGGACCGCAAAGTGCCCGCCGCGAGCCGGGTGCCGAGCGGCAGAGCCATGCGGGCGGCGGCCAGGGCCTCGGCGGGAGCGAGTCCGCAGCGCCAGGGAGCCCCTGCGGCGAGGTGCACCTCCCCCGCTTCGCCCGGCTCCCGTACCAGCAGCGCGTTGAGGTCGCCGAGCGAGGCCCGCAGCAGGGCGGCGGCCCGTGGATCGTCTCCGGAGGCTTCGGCGTCGGCGAAGACCGGCGTCCCGCCGCGCGCCACCGGGCGTACGGCACCACGAAGTTCCGGCCGCAGCCGCAACTCGATGGACTGCCTGCCTCCCGCAGGGATCTCCAACTCCCAACGCAACAGGCCCGATGCCGCCACGACATCGGCAGCAGGTGGCTCAGCCGTGAGCGCCACCTTGCCCGCCGGCGACGCCCACTGCAATCCGGCGCCGTGCACGGAGGCCCGCAGAGGCGGGACCCGGCGTCCGGCAGCCACCGCCCCGAGGTCCGCGAGGTCGCAGCCCAGGGTGAGTTCGACCACGAGTCGCAGCGGGCGCACCGACGTGCTCCGTAGGGTGATGCGCTCACTGCCCTCGGCATGCCGCTCGCGCTCCACCAGCAGGTCGGGGTCGGGCCCCGGTCCGCCGAGCCCCCGCAGCACCCCCACGAACCGGGTTCGGTCCGCGCCCACCCCACGTGCCTCCACCGGCAGCGGGTCCCGCCCCGCGACCTGGAGTCGGCACAGCGAGAGCAACCGCTTCCCCGAGTTGTAGAAGCCCTCAAGCCCTTGCCCGGTCAGCTGCCCGTGCTCGGCGGAGATCGCCAGGCCCGGCAGGGCAACGGCGGTCAACGTCCGGTGCGTCGCCGGAGGTTCCGACGGAGGGCGGCCCCCGCTGCCGTGCGGGCCGGGCACCGGCGCCGGCCTCCCCGGTGCGGATCGGTACTCGCGACCACCGGGCCGTGGTGCGGTCAAGGACATCAGATGGCTTCTTCCGCGTGCCGATCGGGAGGAGGGGCGGGGGCGGTCGCAGGGTCCGGACGACCCCGCCACCGAATGAACGCCCGAAGGGGGGTACGGGTCACGGGCTCCGGACCAGTTGCTCCGACATTCCTCCGCCAGTCCGTCATGCCTCCTGCTCCGAACCGCTGGGCTGCCGTCCATGCCCCCTGGTGCCCTCCCCTCCTCGCACGTTTCCCCCTCCCTCACACCTCAGGAAGCCACCGCTATTCCGCGCCGTTCGCAGACCTGTGGTCACCGCCGGGCTGCGCATCGGTCAGCGTTTCCGCCGGACCGGACTCCGCCCGGCCCGCGGGCGCACTGTGGTCGCCCAACTCCGTTCCCGTGAGGGGTGCGTCGTGACCGCCATGCCCCGGACCGGAGCCGGGGGTCTTCTGGCTCGGTCGCTCAGAGTCGGCCCTGGCGCCTTCCGGGCGCTCCCTACCCGAACCGGCCCCCATCGTCTTCTTCCGGCTCTTGCCTCCCGAATCGGGCACAGGCGCTTTTTTGCGGCCCTGATCCATACCGGGACCGGGCCCCTCGGACCCGCCTGCGGCTGTGTCCTGGGCGGAGGCATCCCGGCCGGAGACCTCCGCAGACGGTCCGCCGCTCGTCACGGGGGACTCGATCCGGTCCATGGGCTGCGTGGCTTCCACCTCCCCTCCCTCTTCCAGAGCCCGCAGGGAAGCGTCCGAAGGCTCGGGGTCGGGACACTCTCGCCCGGTCAACGGCGAGCGGTCGACCGCGGCACGGCGATCGCTTGCCCCGGGCATCCCGACTCCCCGTCCCCGCTGGTCCCGTTCCCGCCCCTGCTCCCGCTCCCGCTCCGGCAAGTTCTCCCGCTCCTGCGAGTTGGCCCGTTCCGGCGAGCGCGCACCTTCACATCCCGGAGGCGATACAGCGAGACGTCGCCGGGCCCTCGCGTACGACTCCTTCGCCCCGCCTTCCCTTCGCTTCATGGCCTTGCCTCCGGAACCGCCCGGCGCGACTCCGCCGGGCCGCCCGGCGTCCCGCCGCCGTGTCGCCGGACGCGCAGCGGAGTCCGTACGAGCGGCGGAACCCTTCCGAGCGCCGGAGCCCGTGCGGCGTCGTCCACCGACCGCCCTCCGTTCCGTCGTCTCCCCTCCTCGACCGCCCTCCGGCGTCCCCTCAACGCTCTGAGATGCTCGGGCCTCCCGCTCGCCCGCAGTGGCGGACTCTGTTCCAGTGGCCCTTGCGCTGTCGCATGCCGCCGCCGGCCCAGCGGCGGAACGGCGCGCCGCCGGGCGTCCCGCCCGCCCGCGCAACTGCTGGCGAATCTCGTCCGGTTCGACCCCCTTGTCGAAGGCTTGGTCCAGGAGCGCCGCGAACACGTAGTGAGGATCGACGGCGAGCGCGAGGTGCAGAGCCAGCCGGGCCTCGCTCTCGTCGGCGAGTGCCCAGGCCGTCCAGCCAACGAGCGAGAGGGGCGCTGCCGCGTGTTCCTTGTACGAGCGGACACACCGACGCGCGAGAGCACGCCACAAGCGACGCGCGGCGTCGGGGAAGGCGAGGAAGCTCGCCGCCTCGTCGCGGGCCTCCCGATCCTGGAGACCGATGACGAGCCGCGCGGCTTCCTCGTGCGTGAGCGCTTCGTCGTCCGCGAGGTCGGCTTCGAGCGGGTCCGGGGGGACAGGCGCGGTTGCGAAGCGCGTCAGAACATTGTCGAGCAGCCCGATCGTCCCCCGCCGGATCTTCAGCAGGTTCTCCCGGCTGCTCAGAATCTGCGGGAGGAGGTCGAGGGCGACCAGGTCGAGTACGCGCTCCTGTGCTCGGGCGGCGGCGGTGCACCAGGGCAGCAACCGGCTTTCCAGAACCGCGGCAGGGAGCGGGATCGGCATTCCCTCGTAGACGGAGGTGGCGGCAAGGACCGAACTTCCGGCCGGCAGCAGGGCGGAGCCGGCCGGCTCCTGTTCTTCCAGCGGCGTCACGTAGGACCAGGAGCGCCCGGTGGAAACACACAGCGCTTCGACGACTGGGACGTCGAAGCGGCCGCAGGCAACGCGGATGTCCTGGGCGAGGGGGCGCAGCCGCTCGCGCAGCTCCGCGGCACCGGGCGGCGGTACCGCGCCGGGCCTGGCCTCTTCCGGTTCCTGGAAAAGAAAGGCGACGACACCGTCGGGCAGGGAGCCCCCGCGCCGCTTCCGCAGGACGGCGGCGGCTCCCCCGTCGGGGGCGTCCCCGGCGAAGCTCAGGAGCATCGTGGCCGCCCGCTCGGCGGTCTGCGGCCACTGCGCCGGATCATCGGGAATGCGCACGGCCGTACGCCGACCGAGTCGGCCCCGTGCGCCGTGCAGCGCGAGGAGGACGACGCTGTTGCCGGGCACGTAGCCCAGAAGGTAGGGGAGGGAGTCGGCGAGATCCGCGATGGATTTCAGCGAGATCGCATGTCGCTGCGGAAGCCCTTTCGGCCCTTTTTCAGGAGAATCCGCTTCGGGGAGGAAAGCGGCGGGGGCGACGTTGGAGGCCGCGAAGGGGATGGGTTCATCCCATTGGTGCGAGGGATCGTTTTCCGGTGAGCGCCGCTGAGCGGGGACCCTGGGGTTCTGGGGCGGCGAGGCCGGAGAGTCCCCTCCTGTGCGCTGCGCGGGAATGACAACGTCCGGCTCCGGAGCAGGCGGGTGGCGGACCGGCGACGGACCGGAGAGATCCGTTTCGGCGGCAGGGGCGGGCGGCTGGGGCTGGTCAGGGTCGGAAGGGTGATCCTGAAGGGCGGGGTGGCCCTGCGCCACGGCGGATGAACGGCCCTGCCCCATGTCGGGTGCCTGGTCCTCGGCCGCGTCAGACGACTGGTCCCGGGCGGCGCGGGATGACCGGTCCTGAGCCGCGTCCCTGGGCTCAGGAGGGGACGCGTCCCGCGCGTCAGGGCCGTTCGGCGGCCCGGCGGGCGCACTGGCGGGCGGCCCTTCGAGTGGGGTGGCGGACTGCTCGGTGAGGTCGGTGGTCCGCTCGGTGAAAGGGAGGGCGGACGAGTCGGATGCGTCGTTGCGATGCGTCATGGAGAGCACTGTGCACGCAAAAGCAAAAACTGCGCTCGCCCGCCTGTGGATAACCACTCGTATTGAGTTTTGTCGCACAAATTGTTCGTCTGATTTTCTGAATAACCTTGCGCTCGCTCATCCGATGATCTCCCGATGGGAAAGTTATCCACAGCTCACGGAGTCCTCGTTCGCCTGTTGTCGGTCCCATCAGGTTGCATGGGGGCATGAACGACGAAGACCTCCGCATCACTGCCGACGCAGTACTCGCCCAGCTGGTGGGGGACCCCTCCGGTCGGGCACGGCTGCGCGAGGACCAGTGGCAGGCCATCGAAGCGCTGGTCGTGCACCACCGCAGGGCCCTGGTCGTGCAGCGCACGGGTTGGGGGAAGTCCGCCGTGTACTTCGTGGCCACGGCGCTCATCAGGCGTCGCGGCGGTGGCCCGACCGTCATCGTCTCCCCCTTGCTCGCCCTCATGCGCAACCAGGTGGAGGCCGCCGCTGCGGCGGGCATCAAGGCACGCACGATCAACTCGGCGAACCGCGAGGAGTGGGACGCGGTCCAGGAGGAGATCCGTGCCGGTGAGGTCGATGTGCTCCTCGTGAGCCCGGAACGCCTGAACCATCCCGTGTTCCGCGACGAGGTCCTTCCGAGCCTCACGGCGGCGACGGGCCTGCTCGTGGTCGACGAGGCGCACTGCATCTCCGACTGGGGGCACGATTTCCGCCCGGACTACCGGCGACTGCGCACCATGCTCGCCGAGCTGCCGACAGGGGTGCCGGTGCTGGCCACCACCGCGACAGCGAACGCCCGGGTGACCGCGGACGTGGCGGAACAACTCGGTACCGGCGATGACGGGGACGGTGCTCTCGTCCTGCGCGGACCGCTCGACCGCGAGAGCCTCAGCCTCGGCGTGCTGCGCCTGCCCGACGCCGCCCACCGCCTCGCCTGGCTCGCGGACCACCTCGACGAGTTGCCCGGCTCGGGCATCATCTACACCCTGACCGTCGCCACCGCCGATGAAGTGGCCGCCTACTTGCGCCAGCGCGGCCACGAAGTGACCTCGTACACCGGGCGCACGGAGAACGCCGACCGGCTGGAGGCGGAGCAGGCCCTCCTCGCGAACCGTGTGAAGGCGCTCGTGGCGACGTCCGCTCTGGGCATGGGCTTCGACAAACCGGACCTCGGCTTCGTGGTCCATCTCGGCGCACCCTCCTCCCCCATCGCCTATTACCAGCAAGTGGGCCGCGCGGGGCGCGGGGTCGAACACGCCGAGGTGCTGCTGCTGCCGGGCAAGGAGGACGAGGCCATCTGGAAGTACTTCTCCTCGCTGGCCTTTCCTCCGGAGGAGCAGGTACGACGGACCATCGACGTCCTCGCCGGTTCCTCCCGCCCGATGTCGACCCAGGCTCTCGAACCGCTCGTCGATCTACGGCGTACCAGGCTGGAGGCCATGCTGAAGGTCCTCGACGTCGACGGGGCGGTCCGGAAGGAGAAGGGCGGCTGGACCGCCACAGGGCAGCCCTGGGCGTACGACGCCGAGCGGTACGCCTGGGTGGCCGGCCAGCGGGCGATCGAGCAGCAGGCGATGCGCGACTACGTGACGGGCATCGGGTGCCGGATGGAGTTCCTGCGCCGCGCACTCGACGACGAGGCCGCAGTGCCCTGCGGCCGGTGCGACAACTGCGCGGGCTCGCGTTTCGGCACGGAGGTGTCCCCGGTCGCCCTCACCTCCGCGCACGGCGAGCTGGAGCGCCCCGGGGTCGACGTGGAGCCGCGCCGTATGTGGCCGACCGGTCTGAGTGCCGTCGGCGTGACCCTCAAGGGGCGCATTCCGGCCTCGCAGCGGGCCGAGACCGGACGGGCTCTGGGCAGGCTCTCGGACATCGGCTGGGGCAACCGGCTCCGCCCCCTCCTCGGCCCCGACGCGCCCGACGGGCCGGTGCCCGACGACGTACTCCAGGCGGTGGTGGCGGTGCTCGCCGACTGGGCCAAGGGGCCCGGCGGGTGGGCCTCCGGCGAAAAGGACGCGCTCACGCGGCCTGCCGGGGTGGTCACGCTTCCTTCGCGAACTCACCCCGAATTGGTGGACTCACTGGGCAACCGCGTCGCCCGGATCGGTCAACTGCCCTTCCTCGGCGGATTGGTCCTGCGCGAGGAGGACGAGCCACGGCGCGTCCACCGGGGAAACAGCGCGCAGCGGCTCCTCTCCCTGCGGGGAGCCGTCGCCCTGCCCACCTCGCTCGCCGAGGCGCTGAAGGAGCATCCGGGGCCGGTTCTCCTCGTGGACGACTTCACGGACACCGGCTGGACGATCGCGGTGGCAGCGGGCCTGCTCAAGGACGCGGGCGCTACGGAGGTGCTGCCCCTGGTGCTCGGGGTTCAGGGCTGAGACAACAGGGACGAGCTGCGGAGAAGCGCCCGCCGACAGCCGCCGAGGACTGAATGGCTGGACCACCCACTTACCGCCGGGGCGTACCGCATCGCGGACGGCGGGGAGTTGAGGGGATGGACAGAGGGGAGGGAAATAGGGAATGCATCGTCAGATATCGGCCCGGCTTGACGAATGCTCGTTGCCGCAGCTCTCTTGTCGTACGAGAATTGAAGTCGCTCCCCGTGCGGCGATTCCGGCTCCGGTGCTGCCGTTTGGTGGTGCGCTCTCCCACGTCCCGATTCCGCCCGCAGCGCGGGCGCGTAGCCGAAGGGAGGACCGTGACCTTCGGATTCGCTCCGTCCGCCGCGTCGAGGAAGACGCCACCACCCCCGTCCACAGCCCCCTCGCCCCTGGTGCCAGTGCCGTCCCTGCCCGCGGAACCCACCGGTTCACCACCCCGTGCGGTCGGCCCGCAGGAGTGGTCCGCCGCGAACGTCCCGCTGCTCGGCAATCCGCGCGAGGTCGTGACCGGACTCTACGAACGGCACCGCCCAGCGGCGGGGACCGTGGTGGTGGGGGTCCTCGACCCGGACGAACGTCTGAGAGCGAGCGCGTCCTTTACCCGTCGCGCGGGCGAGTCCGATGGCTGGGTCTTCCGCAACACGCTGCTGGCCCAGTTGCGCCGGGTCATCCCGCACGATCTGCGCCGCAGAACGCCGGTACGCACAGCGGTACTGCTGCACTGCCGCGAGGGCGAGTCCCGGTGGACGGTCGAGGACGGCGCCTGGATGTGGGGGCTGCGCGACGCCTGCACGTTGCACGGCCTGCGCTGTGGAGCGTACGTGACGCTGACCGGCGCGGGCTGGCAGGTTCTCGGCGAAGGGCGTGGTGGCCGCCATCCGCAGCTCGGCTCCCATACCACCCTTTTCGTCCCCCGCGCGGACAAGGTCTCGCCCCTCACGGGACAGTTGGGGCCCCTGCCGGAGCAACGTGCCGGCCGCACAGAGCGTTTCGGAACGGGTACGGAGCGGCCGGAGCAGCGCACCGGACGTGCGGAGTCGCTCACGGAACGGGCCGCTGGACTGCTGTCCCGGCCGATCGACGCGCCGCGGGAGCAGTGGCCGCGTACCGCCGTGCGCTGACCGCGACGCGCCTTCTGTTCGAAGAGCGCTGCACGGGAACGCCTCGCGGCCGACCCACCGGCGACGGTGGCCGGCTCCGCTCCGCCCGGCCGGTGGCGGCCGGGCGGGGGCGGTGTCGGTCAGACGCCCGCGCCCAGCACCGCGTTGACGCGCTGCGAGTCGCCGCAGACGATCAACAGGGTGCTCGCACGCTCGCGGGCGACGGGCAGGACCGTGGCGACGGCGCTGTCCGTACCGCCGTTGAGGGCCACCACCACGACGGGGCGGGAAGCGAGCCGAGCGACGTGCGGGAGGTCAGCGTAGAAGACGTCGTCACCCGCGTCGTGCTGGGCCCAGTAGGCGGCTTCGCCGAAGGACAGCTCGTGGGCTGTCCAGGGGTGCGCCTCGCCTGTGGTCACCACCAGCACCTCACCGGGCGCGCGGCCCGAGTCGAGGAGCAGGTCGACGGCCTCTTCGGCGGCATCGAGCGCGCCGTCGGCGGGGGCCGGGATGAGCTGGATCTGCGTGGCGGCCGGAGCCGGGGGCTTCGGCTGCTGCTCGCGCTGGGCCTGAGCTGCCGGGCGCGGGGGCCCCGGACGACCGGGGCGAGGCGGCGCCGCGGGACGCGGGCCGGGTACGGGGCGGGGGGTCTGGGCGCTGCGGCCTGCGGCCGGAGTCGCGCGGGGACCCTGGGCACTCTCGGGAATCTGAGGCTCCTCGGGACTGAGAGGCATGACATGACTGGTGGGCTGGTCGCCGGGGTCCGTCCCGGCGATGTCGCCCGTACGGGCGGTCGAACGATCAGAAGTCGAAACCGAGCTGTCCTTCGATCGCCGCAGGGCTCCCGTCCGTCCCGGCGCGCACCTTCTTCAGATGCCGCCATTGGGGCATCGCGTCGAGGTACGACCAGGAAAGCCGGTGGTACGGGGTCGGACCCCGTTCCGCCAGGGCCGTCTTGTGCGCCGGCGAAGGGTATCCGGCGTTGGCGGCGAAGGCGAAGTCTTCGTGCTGAGCCCCGAGTTCGGCCATCAGGCGGTCACGGGCGACCTTGGCGAGCACGGACGCCGCGGCGACCGACACGCAGGACTGGTCCCCCTTGATCACCGTGCGGACGTTCCACGGTGCTCCGAGGTAGTCGTGGTTGCCGTCGAGAATCACCCAGTCGGGACGAACCGGGAGTCCGTCGAGGGCCCTGCCGGCGGCGAGCCGCAGGGCGGCCGTCATGCCGAGCTCGTCGATCTCCTCCGGCGAGGCGTGACCGAGGGAGTGAGCGGTGACCCACCGCTCCAGCTCCACGACGAGAGCGACACGTCGTTTGGGAGTGAGGAGTTTGGAGTCGGTCAGCCCCTCGGGGGGTCGCCGCAGCCCGGTGACGGCGGCGCAGACCGAGACGGGCCCGGCCCAGGCCCCGCGTCCCACTTCGTCGATACCTGCCACGACCTTGGCTCCGGTCGTGGCGCGGAGCGAGCGCTCAACGCTGTGGGTGGGTGCTTCGTACGGCATAGCGGATGACAGCGTACGCGCCCTTCATCCGGTACGACACCCCGGCTCCCCTCCGCTGCCGTAATGAGACCTACCGGAGACCTGGACCTGGTGGGAGAGGCCGGTCGGCGGGTGTCTCGCAGGCGAGTTCGGCCCAGGCGGGGAGGGGTTCGGTCTGCTCGCGCCAGGCGGGCGGCGGGGCGCCCGCGGGGCTCGCCGCGACGATTCCGCCGACGATGGCACAGGTCGTGTCGATGTCCCCTCCCGCACGGGCGGTCGTCCAGAACGCGCGCTCGAAATCGCCGACTGCACGGGCGGCGGACCAGATGGTGAAGGGCACGGTGTCCTGCGCCGTCGTGCGGCGTCCGCAGCCGAGGACAGCGGCGACGGTGGTGACGTCGTCGTAGTCGAGCATCGAGGCGGCCCGGCGCAGTCCGACTTCGACGGCGCTGCGCGGTACGAGTGCGAGGACGGCGTCGAGCAGCGCGGCGGGCTCCGGCGGGGTGGCGCCCGCGGCAGCGACGAGGGCCGCCGTCACGGAGACGGCCACTGCTCCGGCGATGCCCTCGGGGTGCTGGTGCGTGGGGCGCGCCGAGAGGACGGCCTGACGTGCGGCTTCCGCGGGGTCGTCGGCGTACCAGGCTCCGAGCGGAGCGACGCGCATGGCAGCGCCGTTGCCCCAGGAGCCCTGGCCGTGGAAGAGGGCGGTGGAGAGTTCCCGCCAGTCGCCTCCTTCGCGTACCAGGCGCAGCAGCCGGTTGGCTCCCGGGCCGTAGCCGCGGTCGAAATCGTGGTGGCGAGCGAAGGAGTGGGCGAGAACGTCCTCCTCGATCCTTCCTTCGGTGGCCAGGACCGTCACGACCGAACTGGCCATCTCTGTGTCGTCGGTCCACTGCCAGGGACCCGGAGGCAGCTCTCCGGCGGTCAGGCGCGAGCGATTTCCGGGGACGAAGAACTGCGAGCCGAGTGCGTCGCCGATCCGGAGGCCGCCGAGGCTGGCGCGGGCGCGGGCGAGACGCGCGGGGGTGGACGAGAAGTCGGGGGAAGAGGTCTGTTCTGCGGTCATGGCCGCATCACTCTATCCAGCGATGCCCCGTACGCCGAGGGAGAAGAAACGATTCCCCCCCATGCGTCCGACATACCGCGAGAATCAGCTGGTCACACCGTACGGCTCCGGCTCGCGCCATTTCTCGAAGGGACGGTCGAGGTGATAGCGACCGTCCGGGCCGAGTTCGAGACAGCGGGTCTCACCGTTGTCCGGATTGGAAAGCGACTCGAATTCGGCCACCGTCCAGTGGAACCAGCGCATGCAGAAGAGCCGCATGGTCAGCCCGTGCGTGACGAGGAGGACGTTCGGCGGGTGGTCCGGGGCTTCGAAGCTGCGGAAAAGGCTCTCCAGGAAGGCGCCCACGCGGTCGTACACGTCGGCGCCGGATTCGCCCTGCGCGAAGCGGTAGAAGAAATGCCCGTAGGCGTCGCGGTACGCCTTCTGCAAGCGCACGTCGTCGCGGTCCTGCCAGTTCCCCCAGTCCTGCTCCCGCAGCCTCGGCTCCTCGCGGACCCGGACGTGTTCGGGGTCCAGGTGGAAGAGCCGCAGGGTCTCGTGGGTTCTGCGGTACGGGGAGACGTAGACGCTGACGCGTTCGTCGCCGAAGAGTGTCCGCAGCCTGTCCCCGGCGGCGAGGGCCTGGGCGCGCCCGGCGGCGGTCAGGCACAGGGCGTGGTCGGGCTCGCGCTCGTACACACTGTCGTCAGCGTTGCCGTCGGACTCACCGTGCCGGACCAGAACGATGCGTCGTGGTCGTGCCATGCCCTCCAGCCTAGGACGCGCTCGGCGAGGACGTGCGGCGGGGCGGGCTCCATCCGGAGCAGCCGTCGCCGCGCTCAGCCGGAACGCGGGCCCGGTCAGACGGTCCAGGAAGGCTCCAGCTCGACCATGGCGCCGTCCAGGCCGAGGAGGTCATCCTCCGCCTCGGCGCGCGTCGAGAGCCGGTGCAGACCCTCGGGCCGGTACTTGCCTCGTTCGGCGGTGGACTGCCACATGGACAGGACGAGGAACTCGCTGCCGGGAGCCTCGGCGAAGAAGCCGCGGACCATTCCGGGCGAGCCGGCCATGGCCGGGTTCCAGATGCGGCGCTGGGCAAGGGTGAAGTGCTCGACGCGCTCGGGGCGCACGCGGGTGTGCGCGATACGGACGAGGTCCACGTCGTGGAAGAGCGGTTCGAAGCCCGTTTTCACGTCGAAGCGGTGATCGAAGAGCGTGGTGCGCACCTCTGTGCAACTGCCGGCCTGGGCAGCGGCGAGCCGGTCGTGGGTCCGCGCCATGAAGGAGTCGTAGAAGGCCCTGCTCTCCCAGAAGCCGAAGATGTGGGCCTGTCCGGGTCGTTCGCGGCTCCATCCTCCCGCCTGCCCCTTGAATCCCCGTACGTCGGCGAGTTCCGCCCACCGCCGCTGACCTCGGTCGAACCGGTTCCGGTCGGCGACCTCGCAGCGAATCCACTTGAACAGCACCGCGCCATCGTACGGCGGTGGGGCGGGTACCGGTCATCCTGCGCAGCGGCTCCGACATCCGTTCGGTTCCCGTGCCACCATGGACAACGAATATGGAGAGACGCTTGCCTGACGAAGCGTCAGGCATACGGTCGCTTCATCCGTCCCGAGTGAGGGGAAGGCCCGATGGAGAGCTTGAGCAAGGGACTCACGAAGGTCGAGGTCGCCCTCAAATGGGACCCGAGTCCGCACGGTGCACCCGCGATGGACCTGGATCTCGTCGCGGCGGTTTTCACACTGAAAGACCCGCACGGCGCACCGGCCTACGTCGTGCACTTCGACCACCGCGCGCCGGACGGCACGATCAACCTCAACCGTGACAGCCGTACGGGTCAGGGCCTGGGCTTCGACGAGATCATGGTCCTGGAGCTCAACCGGCTCTCCGAGGCTTACGGCAGGGTCGCGATCGGAGTGGTGATCCAGCAGAACGGCGGACACCGCACCTTCGCGGACGTGCATCAGCCCGGCATCCGGCTGCGCGAGGGGTACGACGAGCTCGGCCCCGTGGACTTCACGAGCCTGGCAGGCGCCACAGGCGCGGTGGTCGCCGAGTTCCAGCGCGGGGAAGAGGGCGCCTGGGGCTACCGGCCCACGGTACGGGGCTACGACACCGAACTGCCCGACTTCCTGCAGCTGCTGCGCGGCAAGCCCGAGGCCGGCTGAGGCGGTCCGGCCCACCCAACGGGAGCAGCGGCCAGGCGGTAAGCCGGTAAGCCGGTAAGCCACACCATCCTTGCTTATCAGGTGTGACGTGGGAGCGCTCCCGAGCCTGCGAAATGATCAAGGACGCGACATGCCGGACCCTGCGTTGCCTTGCCCTCCGCTCTGTCACCCTTTCGAAGGAGGATTCGAGCGCAGTACCGTTTCGGCGCTTTTTTCGCTGGCAGGATTGCTCTCACGAAGCCCGCTGCACCACCGCGGACGTTGAAACCTTCGCCGTGGACATGGCCTCGTACACCCCGGGAGGAGCCGGCCAGCCGACTCTTCTCCTCCCGGGGTCCTTGGTCCCGCTCCGAGGTCGTCCCTTTTCCCGCCAGTGAGCCGACGCTCTCACTCCGGCGGAATCGGTACGGGCACACGACCGAACTTCTCCTGGCACTCCCGCAGCCACGCGTGCCGGGGGTCGGTCACATACTCCAGAAAAAGCCGCAGCGCGAGCCGGTACGTGCTGATGGTGGAGAGCCCGATGGGACGCTGGGCGGTGCGGAGGTGGGCGGAGAGCAGGTGGTCGAGGAAGGCGTCCGCCTGCCCCGGTTCCCACTCCCAGGGGTAGCGGTCGGTGTGGACCGCGAAGCGATAGACGAGGTCGAGTCGCGACTGGACGGTGTACGACGGCAAGGAGCCCGCCCGTTGCTGGCGTGTCCAGCCGTCCAGCATCGCTTCGAAAACCGGCTGGGCATGCGGGCTGTGGGCTGCACTTGTCACGACGCGCACAACGCGCGAGAGCGGGCGTGGTTACGCCCGGGGAGAGGAGGGACACGCGAAAGGAGACACCAGCGGGCGACGGGCTGACCTGCTGGTACTACAAAGAGGCGGGCAAAAGGGCGGGCACCAGGGGCAAGGTCACTCCCCCGCGGACGCTGCGGGCCGCGGAGACGGCCGCCCCCAGGTGCACGAGGCGGGCACACGAACGAGGCACGGCACCGGACCTTCCCCGGTGCGGCGCCCCGGTCGAGCCGAGCGCCGTGCGGCGGCTGACAGCCCGATCGGTCGAGGCCACGCGCCAACAGCCCGCTCGTGCCGGGTCCACATGTCGACGGCCAGTTCGGCGGTAGCCACCCACGGGGAGCACGGCTCAGCGGGCGAGCCGACTCCCCCGGCCCGTCCTCCGGGTACGCGTCCCCTCAGGGCAAATTCAGGTCCGCCCCCGAGCGGCCTCGTACGGTTCAGCGTCGACCGTAAGCGGGCCGCCGGGCAGCGGAACGGATGCGGGCCGCCCACGGCACACCGGGCCCCAGTACGCCGGAGGGGGCCGCCCCAGTGGGACGGCCCCCTCCTTTCACCCGTGCGTCGCGTCACGCACCGTGTGTCGCGCTCCGCGACGGACGCTCGCTGTCGTCAGGCGGAGGGAGCGCCGGGTCGGTCAGCTGCACCCGCTCGTCGAGCCGCAGCCCTCGCAGATGTAGCAGGAGCCGGCGCGCTGCATCTTCGTGCCGCAGGAGAGGCAGAGCGGGGCGTCGGCACTGATACCGAGCTGCATCTCGACCAGTTCGGCGGAGGTGTGGGCCTCTCGCGGGGCCGGAGTGGCGGCCTCGTCGGTGCCGGTCACGACCGTCGTCTTCTGGACCGGCGCGGACTGGGCCAGCGCTTCGGTGTCGGACTCCGCTTCCGCCGGTTCGTAGGAACCGGTGTCGAGGTGACGCTGGCGCTCCTCGGCGGAGTGGATGCCGAGGGCGGAGCGGGTCTCGAACGGGAGGAAGTCCAGGGCCAGGCGCCGGAAGATGTAGTCGACGATGGACTGCGCCAGGCGCACGTCCGGGTCGTCGGTCATTCCGGCCGGCTCGAAGCGCATGTTGGTGAACTTCGAGACGTACGTCTCCAGCGGGACGCCGTACTGGAGACCCACCGAGACGGCGATGGAGAAGGCGTCCATCATGCCCGCGAGGGTCGACCCCTGCTTGGACATCTTGAGGAAGACCTCGCCGAGGCCGTCGTCGGGGTAGGAGTTGGCGGTCATGTAGCCCTCGGCGCCGCCCACCGTGAAGGAGGTGGTAATGCCGGGACGGCCCTTGGGGAGGCGCTTGCGCACCGGGCGGTACTCGACGACCTTCTCGACCGCCGCGCGGATGGTCTCCTCGGACTTCTCCGTGATCTCGGCCTTCTTCTCCTCCTTCTTCTTGGCGGAGAGGGGCTGGCCGACCTTACAGTTGTCGCGGTAGATCGCGAGGGCCTTGATACCGAGCTTCCACGCCTCGAAGTAGATCTCCTCGACCTCTTCGACGGTGGCCGACTCGGGCATGTTGACCGTCTTGGAGATGGCGCCGGAGATCCACGGCTGGATCGCCGCCATCATCCGCACGTGGCCCATCGGCGAGATGGCGCGGTCGCCCATCGCGCAGTCGAAGACCTCGTAGTGCTCGGGCTTGAGCGCGGGCGCGTCGACGACGTTCCCGTTCTCGGCGATGTGCGCGACGATCGCCTCGATCTGCTCCTCCTGGTACCCCAGGCGGCGCAGGGCCTGCGGGACCGTGCCGTTGACGATCTGCATCGAGCCGCCGCCGACGAGCTTCTTGAACTTGACCAGGGCGAGGTCGGGCTCGACGCCGGTGGTGTCGCACGACATCGCGAGCCCGATGGTGCCGGTCGGGGCGAGCACGCTCGCCTGCGCGTTGCGGAAACCGTTCTTCTCACCGACGCGGAGGACGTCCTGCCAGGCTTCGGTGGCCGCGGCCCAGACGGGGGTGTCGAGGTCGTCGATGCGGACGGCGACACCGTTGGCGTCGGCGTGCTGCTTCATGACGCGCTTGTGGGCCGTGGCGTTGCGGGCGTAGCCCTCGTACGGGCCGACGACCGCGGCGAGTTCGGCGGAGCGGCGGTAGGCCGTGCCGGTCATGAGGGAGGTGATGGCTCCGGCGAGCGAGCGACCGCCCTCGGAGTCGTAGGCGTGGCCCGTCGCCATGAGGAGGGCGCCCAGGTTGGCGTAGCCGATGCCGAGCTGACGGAAGGCGCGAGTGTTCTCGCCGATCTTCTCGGTCGGGAAGTCGGCGAAGCAGATGGAGATGTCCATCGCGGTGATGACCAGCTCGACGAGCTTGGCGAAGCGCTCCACCTCGAAGGACTGGTTGCCCTTGCCGTCGTCCTTGAGGAACTTCATGAGGTTGAGCGAGGCCAGGTTGCACGAGGTGTTGTCCAGGTGCATGTACTCGCTGCACGGGTTCGAGCCGTTGATCCGGCCGGACTCGGGGCAGGTGTGCCAGTTGTTGATGGTGTCGTCGTACTGGATGCCGGGGTCCGCGCAGGCCCAGGCGGCCTCGGCCATCTTCCGAAAGAGGCTCTTCGCCTCGACCTCTTCGATGACCTCGCCGGTGAGGCGGGAGCGCAGGCCGAACTTCCCGGCGGTCTCGACGGCCGTCATGAACTCGTCGTTGACGCGGACGGAGTTGTTGGCGTTCTGGTACTGGACGGAGGTGATGTCGTCGCCGCCCAGGTCCATGTCGAAGCCCGCGTCGCGCAGGGCGCGGATCTTCTCCTCCTCCTTGACCTTGGTCTCGATGAAGTTCTCCACGTCCGGGTGGTCGACATCGAGGATGACCATCTTGGCCGCACGGCGCGTGGCGCCGCCGGACTTGATGGTGCCGGCCGAGGCGTCGGCGCCGCGCATGAAGGAGACGGGACCCGAGGCGTTGCCGCCGGAGGTGAGGAGTTCCTTCGAGGAACGGATACGGGACAGGTTGAGACCGGCGCCCGAGCCGCCCTTGAAGATCATCCCCTCTTCCTTGTACCAGTTCAGGATCGACTCCATGGAGTCGTCCACGGAGAGGATGAAGCAGGCGGAGACCTGCTGCGGCTGGGGAGTGCCGACGTTGAACCAGACCGGCGAGTTGAAGCTGAAGATCTGGTGGAGGAGCGCGTAGGCGAGCTCGTGCTCGAAGATCTCGGCGTCAGCCGGGGAGGCGAAGTACTGGTTCTCCTCGCCGGACTTCCGGTAGGTCTTCACGATGCGGTCGATGAGCTGCTTGAGCCCGGTCTCGCGCTGCGGGGTGCCGAGGGCACCGCGGAAGTACTTGCTGGTGACGATGTTGACCGCGTTGACCGACCAGAAGTCGGGGAACTCGACGCCACGCTGCTCGAAGTTGATCGAACCGTCACGCCAGTTGGTCATGACGACGTCGCGCAGCTCCCAGCTCACCTCGTCGTAGGGGTGGACCCCGGGGGTGGTGTGGATGCGCTCGACCTTGAGCCCCTTGCCCGCCTTCGTGTTCTTACGGGTCCCGCGTGCCGGACCACTCGCCGTCTCTGTCATGCCGCCTCCTCGTACCAGGCTTCAACGCCTCGTAGCGCCCCAGACTTCCGTCCTGGCGCGGTTTTCTCCGCTTTCCCCGGGGCCACCCGGGGACCATGGGCCCCATACGTCGCCCACCGCCGGGACGACGCGCACAGGCCCGACCTGGTACGGAACGCCGGTGGGACGCTCCGTACCGCTCCCGGGCTTCTTCGCTCGCCCGGGCCCCCGCTTTCGCATCTCTCCGCGTGGCGCTCTCCTTACGGAGAGACAGCACACGCTCGACCGCACCCCGCCACCGAAGAGGCGGTCATCGGAGCTGGTTACTCAAAGAACAAAAATGATCACGAAAAGTGATCGATCGAGTGCGGCGATGCCCCTTATGGGACGTAGCCGCATTCAGGCAGATCCGATCCGATCTGCTCCGCTCCAGCGCTTCGGCTACGTAGCGGGTGGACTGCCGTTCACGTCCGCACTCACTCGCGCGCGCCCGCCGGGGTGGGAACCTCGGGATGTACGCGCAACTCGGCGATGGCGGCCTCGAAGTCCTCCAGCGAGTCGAACGCCCGGTACACGGACGCGAACCGCAGGTAGGCGACGAGGTCCAGCTCCTGAAGCGGCCCCAGTATGGCGAGACCGACATCGTGCGTACTCAGCTCGGCGTTCCCTGTCGCCCGCAGCGCCTCTTCGACGCGCTGACCGAGCAGGGCCAAGGCGTCCTCCGTGACGGGGCGACCCTGGCACGCCTTACGCACTCCGTTGATCACCTTCGTACGACTGAAGGGCTCCGTGACACCGCTCCGCTTGATCACCATCAGTGAGCAGGACTCGACGGTGGTGAATCGACGGGTGCAGTCCGGGCACTGCCGGCGGCGGCGAATGGCCGCCCCGTCGTCAGTGGTCCGACTGTCCACGACCCGACTGTCCGGATGCCTGCAGAAGGGACAGTGCACGGGACTTCCCACCCTCCAAGACGACACGACACTCTGCGCCCACCAGGAACTTGAGCCCCTGGAAGCAGCCCCCAGCATAGGTGATGCCGGCAGGGACCAAGCACCCGGACCACAAGTTCTAGGTTGTGCCACACGGCTGACCACTAGATCTTGGGCCTTGGGGGCCTCGCAGCCGAAGAGCGCGCCCCGCGTGTCGCGCGGCGGGCACGGAAGCTGGGCCAGCGGACCGGGCGCCCCGCGGAGACGAGCGGAAGCCTTCCAGCGCGCATTCATCGCCTGAACGGACACCGCACCCACGGGCCGCGCGAGGACGACCCGCCGGGTTTGGCCACTCGCACCGCCAGAGTGCACACGGAGCGTGATGCTCAGGTTGGCGCCGAGCGGTGCGAGCGTACGTCGCGCGCGCCGCGCGAAAGGTGCGGGGGGTGCCCCGTCAGGGGGCTGGCGCGGGTGACAAACTGGGGGCGCCCATTTTCGCGTACGGGGACCTCGCGTATACGAGAGGGCACCCCGGCTTCGTCAACGCCCCACGCCCCGACCCCCACCTCTTCCTCGCGCGTCACACGCTCAGCGCCGCCTCAGGTGTTCGAGTGCCGGCCCGCAACAGGAGGCTGCTACAGCGGAGCCGAGTTCGCGCAATCCCCCATTACCCGCACGAAATAACCCCGCCCACATACACCTCAAGCCCCGTTCTCGGTAGGTAAGTACAGGTTTTTCACTCGAACGTGTGTTTGGCGCAACCTTTCGAAAGCCACTACCGTTGTGCTGCCAGGGAGACCATTCGAGAGGGGCCCAATGTGACCACCACAGCCGACAGTGCCACCATCACTGCCCAGGACCGCTCCCAGGGACGATTCCAGCCGGCCCGGGCGCTCGGCAATGAGAGCGCCACGCTCCAGGAGGGCGGCAAGCCCGCGCGCTCACTCCCTGGACGACCTCCTGGCATCCGGGCGGACAGCACCGGACTGACCGACCGGCAACGACGGGTCATCGAGGTGATCAGGGATTCGGTGCAGCGACGGGGCTATCCGCCGTCGATGCGTGAGATCGGCCAGGCGGTCGGGCTCTCCAGCACCTCTTCCGTGGCGCACCAGCTCATGGCCCTCGAACGGAAGGGCTTCCTGCGACGCGACCCGCACCGCCCTCGCGCCTACGAGGTGCGCGGCTCGGATCAGCCGAGCCCGCAGCCGGCCGACACCACCGGCAAGCCCGCCGCCTCCTACGTTCCTCTGGTCGGCCGGATCGCGGCCGGTGGCCCGATCCTCGCCGAGGAGTCCGTCGAGGACGTCTTTCCGCTTCCCCGGCAGCTCGTGGGCGACGGCGAGCTGTTCGTCCTCAAGGTGGTCGGCGACTCCATGATCGAGGCGGCCATCTGTGACGGCGACTGGGTCACCGTGCGGCGCCAGCCCGTGGCGGAGAACGGCGACATCGTGGCCGCGATGCTCGACGGTGAGGCGACGGTGAAGCGGTTCAAGCGCGAGGACGGCCATGTCTGGCTGCTCCCGCACAACGCTGCGTACCAGCCCATCCCCGGCGACGAGGCGACCATCCTCGGCAAGGTCGTCGCCGTCCTCCGGCGCATCTGACCGCCACACCCCCGGTGGTCATCGCACCGCCTCCTTCAGCAGGGCCCTGAGACTCACTGCGCCGGTCTCGGGGCCCGTCGCGCACACGCCGTGGCAGAGAGCCGAAGAATCCGGTCCACGACCCCGGTTCCCCTCTTGCTCCGGATATCGGGGCCGCGCGGGGTAGAGGCAGGCCCGTCTGCTCAGCACCGCGACCCGGGGTCAGGGGCGTCGGCGTACCGGCAGCGCAGGCTCGCGCCATCAAGGCGCCCCGGCGGCTGACCCCCGTACCGTACGCAGTCACCCCGTACCGTTCGCAGCCTCAGCCGCATCGACTCTCGCCCGGGCATCCGCAACTCGGCGGCATCCGCGCGCTCGGCGCGGCCCTGAACGGAGCGCGTGGCGCCCCGTCTCACCCCTCCGCGTCAGCACCTACCTGCTCGCCCGAACCCGCCTCCGGCTCCTTGGCCGTCGCGCCCGTCGCCCCCGCCGTCGTCCCGGGCGTCGCCCCCACCGCCGCCGTCCCGGCCGTCGCCGCCTTCGCAGCCGCGTCGATCGCCGCGAGGGAGCGGCGGACCTGGTTGCGGTCGTTCGTGTACCAGAAGTCGGGGAGCGAGGCCCGCAGGTAGCTCCCGTACCTGGCCGTCGCGAGACGGGGGTCGAGAACCGCGACCACTCCCTTGTCCCCCGTGGCCCGCACGAGGCGGCCGGCGCCCTGGGCCATCAGCAGGGCCGCGTGCGTCGCGGCGACCGCCATGAAGCCGTTGCCCCCGCCCTGCTCCACGGCCTTCTGCCGTGCGCTCATCAGGGGGTCATCGGGGCGCGGGAAGGGAATCCGGTCCATCACGACGAGCTGGCAGCTCGGCCCCGGCACGTCCACGCCCTGCCACAGGGACAGCGTCCCGAACAGGCAGGTGCGCGGGTCCTCGGCGAAGGCGCGGATCAGCTCGCCGAGGGTCTCCTCGCCCTGGAGGAGGACGGGGACGTCGAGCCGGGAGCGCAGTTCCTCGGCCGCGGCCTGCGCGCCGCGCATCGAGGAGAAGAGCCCCAGCGTGCGACCGCCCGCGGCCTCGACCAGCTCGGTCAGCTCGTCGAACATGTCCGTACGGGAGCCCTCGCGCCCCGGCGGGGACAGGTGGCGCGCCACGTAGAGGATGCCCTGCTTGCGGTACTCGAAGGGCGAGCCGACGTCGATGCCCTTCCAGACGGGCAGTTCGTCCGTCTCCGGGGCGCCTGAGCCCGCCACTCCTTCCGGGGCGAGGCCGAGCGAGGCCCCGACCCCGTTGAAGTCGCCGCCCAGCTTGAGCGTCGCCGAGGTGAGCGTCACCGAGCGGTCGGCGAAGAGCTTCTCGCGCAGCAGCCCCGAGACGGAGAGCGGCGCGACCCGCAGCGAGGCGCCGAAGCGGTCGTGCCGCTCGCACCACAGCACGTCGTACTCGGAGAGGCCGGTCATCCGCTCGGCGACGCCGTGCACGGTCTCGACGGAGGCGAGTGCCTGCTTGCGCACCGCGTCCTCGTCCTGGACCGAGCGATCGCGGGTGTTGCCGATGGCCGTGATCACCTGCCGGGCCGCGTCGCGGAGCGCGGCGAGCGCGTACCCGAGATCCTCGGGGAGGGCTTCGAGCCGCCCCGGCAACGCCAGCTCCATGACCCGTTCGAAGCCCTCGGCCCCGGCCTGGAAGGCGTCGGCGACCTTCTCGTCGACGAGCTTCGCGGCGCGGCGGGCGGCCCTGTTGACCTGGTTCGGGTTCAGCTCGCCGGTGGCCACGTTCGTGACGCGGCCGACGAGCTCGTGCGCCTCGTCGACGATCAGGACCTCGTGCGAGGGAAGCACGGGGGCGCCCTCGATGGCGTCGATCGCGAGGAGGGCGTGATTGGTGACGACGACGTCGGCGAGCTTCGCGCGCTCACGCGCCGTCTCGGCGAAGCACTCGGCACCGTAGGCACAGCGGCTCGCGCCGAGACACTCGCGGGAGGAGACGGAGACCTGCGCCCAGGCACGGTCGGAGACCCCCGGGCTCAAGCCGTCGCGGTCGCCCGTCTCGGTCTCGTCCGCCCAGTCCCGCAGCCGCAGGAGGTCCTGCCCGAGCTTGCTGGACGGTGCCGCCGCTTCGAACTGGTCGAAGAGCGCCTCCTCCTCGTCCTTCGGCATGCCCTCGTGGAGACGGTGCAGGCAGAGGTAGTTGGAGCGGCCCTTGAGCATCGCGTACTCGGGGCGGCGGCGCAGTACCGGGTGCAGGGCCTCGACCGTACGGGGCAGGTCGCGCTCCACCAGCTGGCGCTGCAGCGCCAGCGTCGCTGTCGCGACCACCACCCGCTCCCCGTGCGCCAGCGCCGGCACCAGGTAGCCGAGCGACTTCCCGGTGCCGGTGCCGGCCTGGACAAGGAGGTGGGAACCGTCGTCGATGGCCGCTTCGACCGCCTCGGCCATGGCCACCTGGCCCGGCCGTTCGGTGCCGCCCACGGCGGCGACAGCGGCGTGCAGGAGCTCGGGGAGTGAGGGCTTCGTCATAGCCAGACCACCCTACGACGCGGCACCGACAGCTCCCGCCGCTCCGTCCACAGGCCCCGTCCGATCATGTGACGGGCTCGCCTCCGACCGCACCCTCTCCGGACGGGGTCCCTCCCGCTCCGCTCCGTCCGACCGCACCCCCTCCGGACAGGCCCTCGCCGGACGCCTCCCCTCCAGCCGCACCCCCTCCGGACAAACCCCCGTCAGACACTTCCCCTCCAGCCGCGCCCCCTTCCAGCGCACCGTCCCCCAGCCCGCCGGCCGCCGCCACCCGTGGCCGGAACGCGTCCCCGTGCAGCGGGTTCGCCACCATGCCGTCCACCGCCGCGTGGGGCCGCTCGGCGCGGTCCCGGTAGCCGTCGAGGTGGAGGCGGTTGCGGTTGAGGCAGAGCCGCTCGATCTCCGGGCCGAGCAGTTCGAAGAGCTCGAAGCGCTCCTTCAGCTCGGGAAAGCGCGCCTGATAGGCGAGGATCTCGGCACGTACCAGGTTCCAGAAGTCCTCGTCGTGGACGCCGAGCTGGGCGCGGCACAGCGGCGCCAGGTAGCGGAAGACGCCGACGAAGAGACCGGAATGGATGAACTGCGGGAGGAAGGCGGGGTCTTCCGCCAGCAGGATGTCGCGTACCTCCGCGGGCATGTCCTCGTGCTCGGGGAGCGTTCGCGCGCTGAGGTTGACGTCGTCGACGAAGTCCTTGACCGCGAGCCTCGTGGGGACGTCGCGCGCGTCGAAGACGACGATCGCGTTCTCGCCGTGCGGCGAGAAGACGGTGCCGTGGCGGTAGAGGAAGTGCAGGAGCGGCGGCAGCAGGGCGCCGAAGAGGCGCCGCAGCCAGTCGTGCGGCGCGAGGCCCGAGCGGGCGACGAGTTCGGCGACGAAGGCGCGGCCGTCGCGGTCCACGTGCAGGAGCGAGGCGAGGGTCCGCGCGCGTTCGTCCTCGTCGAGGAGCGGGGTGAGCGGTTCGCGCCAGATCGCGCCGAGGAGTTCCTTGTACTGGTACGGGACCTCGGGCAGCGCGTCGTAGAAGGGATGGCGCACGGCGACGGAGGCGACCTCGCCGAGCAGGACGACGCGGCACTCCTCGCGCAGATAGGGGTCGCGGTCGCGTATCGACTGCACCCAGGCCGTGACGGCGGGCGCGGCGATCGTGCGGCGGGTAGGCAGTCCGCGCCACACGAGGGTGTTGAGGATGGAGAGCGGCAGTTTGACCGTGTGGCGCGCGGGGTCGTCCAGGTTGAGGAAGGTGCGGATGGACTGCTGCGGCAGGCGGCGGGCGCCGTCCGAGGGCAGCGGTACGAGGTCGCCCGCGGCGACGCCCGCGGCGTGCAGGGGCAGCACGGTGCTGTCCCACTGCCAGGGGTGCACCGGCAGGTAGAGGTAGTCCGCCGGGTCGAGGCCGCGCCCCGTCAAGACCGCGTCGAAGGACTCCCGCACGGCGGGGGCGAGTTCGGCGGCGTAGAGCTGCTCGGGCGTGTCGAGACCGGGGACGCCGCGGTAGGTGGCGAGGTGGGTGCGGACGGCGAGCCACGGCAGGCGGGCCTCGGCGCGGCCCTCCGGGGCCCAGCGCGCGGCGTCGGACGCGCTGAAGCCCAGGCGACCCTTGTTGAGGACGATCCAGGGATGCCCGGTCTGGTGCCCCTCCAGCTCCGCGTACCCGAGTTCGGCGAGGTCCGCGCTGGTCAGGGCGGTGTGGAGAAGGCGCGCGTCGGCGGCGAGCGTCGCGTTCAGCTCGCGCAGCAGGTGCCCGAGCGTCGCGCCGTCGAGGCCGAGGACGTGGCGGGCGCGGACGAGGAAGTCGAGCGGATCGGTGGCGGGGTACGGGCCGGTGGAAGCGCGGTCGTCGCCGGTGCGTTCGGCGCCCGACGTGTCCTCGACCCCTCTTGTGTCGAGGCGCAGGCTTCCGGGGTCGATCTCCCAGTGGCCGTAGGCGCTGCGGGCGGCGCGGAAGAGAAGCGCGGTCTCCCCCGCACTCTCGCCACCGCGTACCGCCCCGTCCGTTATCCTCCCGGCCCGCGACATCCCCTCCGGCCGCCCCAGCGGCAGCCGGTAGGCGCGGTGGTGGAAGGGGACGTCGGGCGACTCGGGGTCCTCGGGGCGGGGATCGAAGAGGCCCTCGTACGAGAATTCCGCGACCATCTTGGCGAGGAGCCGCTGCCCGGCCTCGCGCCACAGCTCGGGGGTCAGTTCGGCCGGGGCGAAGAGCCCGTACGGCGGGGGGCCTTCGGGGGCGGTGACAGGCGGGAGCACGGGCTCGGTGAGCTCGTCGGCGGTTGTCCGGGGACGCGGTGCGGGGAGGTTCTGCACGAAGGGCTCCTTCGGTGGCGACCGGTGTGCGGACGTGCGGGTACGGCGGGAGGCGCACGCCCGCGCGGGAAGGGCGGCGGCGCGCGCGGGCCGTGACCGGGCCCGCGCGGCGTGCCGGAGTGAGTGCGTACCGCTGCGGGGTACGAAGCCCCGCCGTGTGGGGACAGGCGGCAGGCGGCAGGGCGCGTGCGTGTCAGGCGGGAGGAGTCGGGGCTCGGTCCCTGATCATCAGGGCGGCGCGTTTGCCGGGCAGTTCCAGCTCGCGGTCCTTGCGGTAGCCGGCGCGCAGGAACGCGGCGACGGAGCGGACGTTGCGCACGTCCGGTTCGGCGAGGACGCGGGTGGCGCACGGGCGGTGCGCGAGGATCAGCGACGTGACGGCGCGCAGCAGCTCCGTACCGAGGCCCCTCCCCCGGTCCGTGCCGCCGCCGAGGAGCAGGTGGATGCCCACGTCGTACGGTCGCGCGGGGTAGTACGGGGTGAGGACGTCGTGATCGGCGCGGTAGATCTCCCAGTAGCTCATCGGCCGCCCGTCGAGCAGTCCGAGGCAGGGCACGCTGCGTCCGTCGCCGTCGGTCTGTGCGCGGACGTGGGCCTCGGTCACCTCGGGCGAGCCCGCGAGCTCCCAGAACGCCGCCACTTCGGGGTCGTTCATCCACCCCGCGATCAGGACGAGGTCGCGCGGCAGCGCGACAGGCCGCAGGCGGAAGAGGCCGTGCGGCGTGGGGACGGGCGCCCAGTCGCCGGGCGGGGCGTCGGTGGGCGGCGTCGCGCCTTCGGGGTACGGGCCAGGTCCTCCGGCCCCGGCTATGCCGGGGCCCGGCGCCTCGCTGTCGGCGGCGCCGGGCGCGGGCCCCGCGACGGGGGTGTCCGCTGTGGGCATGGTGCACTCCTCGGTTCGAGGCGGTACGGGGACGGGCGCGGCGGTCCGCGTACGGGGCGGGCGGGGCGGTGCGGGTTCGGCGCGGGGGGGGTGCGGGGCCGACGGGTGAGGGCCGGCCCCGCGCGCGGTCAGCAGCTGTGGAGGGGGTTGCGGAAGCGTACGTAGACGGACTGGGTGTCGACGGGGCCGACGAGTTCGTCGAGTCCGTGCAGCCGCGTGAGCAGATTGGCCTTGCAGCGCAGGACCGGGGTGTCGAGCAGCAGGGCGGGCAGTCCGGAGCCGAGGGCTTCGGGGCCGTGCGCGGCGCCGGTGAGGAAGCCGCGCAGCGCGGCGAGCAGCAGGTGCTCGTCCGCGAGGCCCTGGGAGCCGAGGGCGCCGACGAGGCCGAGGACGTTGTTGATGGCGAGGTAGTAGGTGAAGCGCTCGTCCGTCACGTCGTCGGGGACGAACGTGTCGCTCTCGGTCCCGATGCCCGGCAGCCGTCGCTCCAGGGCCTCGCGGTGCGAGTCGCGGAAGTAGTAGCCCTGATTGTCCCGGTACCTGCCGCCGCTCGGCCAGCCCTCGGCGTCGAGCAGGACGACGGTGTTCTGCTGGTGCGCCTCCAGGGCGACGCCCGCGTGTCCGTCGAGCCACAGGATCGGGCGGACGACGCGCTCCAGGTAGCGCAGGAACCACTCGGTGGCGACGGTGCCGCGCGGCCTGCCGGTGCCCTGGGCGAGCCGGGTGATCAGCTCGCTGAGCCGGGAGCGCATGGGCTGCTGGGCCTGCGAGCCGTGCGCGAGGAGCCCGCTCGGCTGGGCGGGGTGCCCGCCGACCGGGGGCAGGGGGCGTGGCGAGACGAGCCCGGCGAGGCAGGCGGCGTCGGTCGCCGCGGGGAAGGGGTTGTGGCGGATCATGACGTCCACGCCGCGCAGCGGGTCGCCGTCCGGGCCGTCGACCGCGATCCACGCCGGGTCGCGCACGATGTCGAAGCCGGGGTGGGCGGCGTGCCACTCGGCGCCGAGTCCGGTGCGGAGGAGGCGGTGGACCTCGACGCCGCGGTGGAGTTCTTTGCGGAGGTTCTCGCGGCGCGAGTTGGTGATGCGCAGACCGAGCGAGAGCTTGAGCATGGCCGGGGCCTCGGCGCGGTAGACGGTGCGCACCGACGAGGTGGGGGACCACGGTTCCCCGTGCGGGCCGAGCGGCGTGAGCAGCCCGGCGTCGACCAGCGCGCGCACCTCAGGGCGCTGCGCCAGGTCGCGAGCCTGCCAGGGGTGCAGGGGCAGCGCGACGGTGCCGGGCGGGAGGGTGAGTCCCGGGCCCGCGAGGCGCTCGGTGAGCTGTCCGGCCGAAACGGTCCTGCCGCGCTCGGTCCAGGCCGAGTCGGTGGCGAGGACGTCCTTGTGCACGGCCAGCCAGTGCAGCGGGAAGGCCCCGCGTAGCTCGGGCGAGTAGAGCCGGGCCTCCGCCTCGCTGAGTCCCTGCCTGCTCTTGGGCGTGGGATGGAGCGGGTGGCCGAGGAGGAGCGCCTGCTCGGCGGCGAGGAAGGGGGCGGGCGAGTCCTCGGCGTGGCGGCGGCGGAAGGAGAGGAAGACGGCGGTACGGCGTACCGAGTCCCTGACGCGTGCCACGAGGTCGTCGTCGGGAGCGGGCGGGGCCTGCCTCGGAACCGTGGGGGCGGGCTCGTCAGCGGCGGCGGGCGGTACGGAGGTGGCGCGCGCGGCGCCTGCGCTCCCGCCCTGGTCCGCACCGTCCGCCGTCGTCCCGGCGTATCCCGTACCGTCCGCCGCCGTCCCGAGGCGTCCCGGGCCGTCCGTCACCGTCCCCGCGCGGACCTCCGCGCTCAGCACCTCCGCGACCGTGGCCGCGTCCAGCGGCGCGGTGAGGCGCGGTGCCCTGCCCTGGCGGACGACGGCCCGGCGCGGGAAGGCGCCGCCGGGGTGGGCGGGGGCGGGGCCGTGGTGTTCGAGGCGGGGCAGGCCGAAGCGGTGCAGTCCGGCGGCGGACCAGTACCGCACCGGGACGACGAGCGTCGCCTCCTGGGCCGGCAGGGAGATGCGCAGCGGCCCGTGCTCCGCCGCGTCGACGCCGGTCTCGCGCACCCAGCAGCGCAGCAGCGACTCCAGCGCCGCGGCCTCGGCGGCGGTCGGCACGTCGGGGTGTTCGAGGAGGTCGACCGCGGCGCCGTCGAGGTGTTCCGTGGGGGCGGCCGTGTGCTGCCGGGGGACGACACCGTCTTCGGGGCATGCCGAACTCGTACTTCCGGCCTCGGAGGCGAGGGGGTACCGGCCGTCGGGTGCGGTGTTCGGATTCACGGGCGCTTCCTTGAGGGACGTGATCGTGTGGCCCCGCGGCTGTGGGGACGGGGCCGGTGGGGGGACTGGCACGCGGAGGGGCGGCTCAGACGGGTGGGGTGCGCGGCGCCCGTACGCGGGGATCGCGGTCCACGGCGTCGAGCGCGTCGGCGAAACGGTCCAGGACGGCGGTGGCCTGGTCGTCGGTGAGGGTGAGCGGGGGCAGCAGCCGGACCACGGCCGAGTGGCGGCCCCCCAGCTCCACGATGAGACCGCGGCGCAGGCACTCCCTGCGCACCGCCACGGCGCGCGCGGCATCGGCGGGCGGTGGCCCGTCCGACCCCGGCCTGGCAGCCTCCGGGTCGACGAGTTCGACGCCGAGCATGAGTCCGCGCCCGCGCACGTCGCCGATCCAGGCGTGGCGCGTCGCGAGGGAGCGCAGCGCGGAGAGCATCCGGGCGCCCAGGAGCCTGGCCCGCTCGGCGAGCCCGTTCTCGCGGACGTGGGCGAGGGTCGCGGCTCCGGCGGCCATCGCGAGCTGGTTGCCGCGGAAGGTCCCGGCGTGGGCGCCGGGTTCCCAGACGTCGAGATCCTCGTGGTAGACGATGACGGCGAGCGGGAGGCTGCCGCCGATCGCCTTGGAGAGGACCATGACGTCGGGCACGACGCCCGCGTGGTCGACGGCCCAGAAGGCACCGGTGCGGCCGACGCCCGTCTGCACCTCGTCGGCGATGAGGGGCAGTCCGCGCGCGCGGGTGAGCGCGCGCATACGGCGCAGCCAGGCATCCGGGGCCGGGTGCACACCGCCCTCGCCCTGGACGGGCTCGACGATCATCCCGGCCGGCTCCGGTACGCCGGACTTGGGATCGTCAAGGTAGCTCTCGGCGAGCCGGGCACCGAGCGCGGCGCCCTCCTCGCCGCCCACCCCGAAGGGGCAGCGGTAGTCCTGCGGGTACGGAAGACGCAGGGTGTCCCGTACCGAGGTGGCGGCCGACGAGACGTCGAGCGCCCCGGCGGTCATGCCGTGGTAGGCGCCCGTGAAGCCGAGCACCGCCTGCCGGCCCGTGGCGCGCCGTACGAGCTTGAGCGCGGCCTCGACGGCGTCGGTGCCCGCGGGTCCGCAGAACTGGATACGGCCGCGGGCGGCCAGCTCACCGGGCAGGGTGCGGAACAGCTCGGTGACGAAGGCGTCCTTGACCGGGGTCGCGAGGTCCAGGACGTGCAGCGGAGCCTCGGAGTCGAGGACGTCCCTGATCGCCTGGAGGACCACGGGATGGTTGTGACCGAGGGCGAGGGTGCCCGCCCCGGAGAGACAGTCCAGGTACCTGCGGCCGTCCGCGCCCTCGATGGTCAGGCCCCTGGCCCGGACGGGGACGATAGGCAGGGCACGGGCATAGGTCCTCGCGGCCGACTCCCGCAGGGACTGCCTGCGCAGCACCCCTTCCTGCGTGGTCGTCGGTGCGATGGGCACGGACTCGGTCACGGCCAAGGCGGTAGGTCCTCCCGCGGTGCGAACGGCGTGTCGGGGCCGAGGGCGGGCATGCCGACGACCCCCGTACGTACCAACGACGCGGACCGCTCCGGATAACGGCTCATCCGAAGATCCTTGCCCGGCACGGCGAAGTCGGCCGGAAACCGACGATGCGACCGGAACGCGACTGCTGGGGCGGGGGGTTGGAGCTGAGACGCGGGAGCGAGGCCGGGGCTTCCCGCTGTGACCCAACTGTTGCCGCCGCGCGGCGGGCCTGTTGAGGCCCCGTCATAGTGTGGGAGCGGCAAGGTCCGGCACTTCCAGGGGGATTGAGCATGCGCACCACACGGGCACGGACGGGGCGGGGGCTGCGTCGTGGCTCCTGGCCGGTGGCGGTCGGGGCCGCCCTGACCCTCACGCTGACGCTGACCGCCTGCGGTCCCGAGGACGACTCGGCGGGCGGCGACGACGGCGGAAAGCCCGTCGCCTCGGAGTCCTCGGCGGGTGAGCACAGGATCCGTATCCCGGACGGCGTACGGGACCGGCTCAAGGAGCACGGCATCGATCTCGGGAAGTGGGAGGACGGCGCCTGGCGCAAGTGGGACAAGGACACCTGGCTGCGCAAGGCCGAGGACTACGTCAATCCGATCATCGACGGCCTGTGGGACCCGGACCGGATGCGCCGGGCCGAGGACCCGCAGAAGAAGGTGGACGACGGCGACCTCGCGGACGACCGGGGCGTGACCGACCCCGCACCCGCGCCGGTCGAGGCCGCCGCCGTGACCCCGCCGTACCACGACGCGCTGCCGGAGGCGGGGAAGGTCCTCTTCGACTCCCCCGAGGGCTCGATGGTCTGCTCGGCGACGGTCGTCGAGGACCCGGCCCACCCGGGGAAGTCCAACCTCGTGTGGACGGCGGGCCACTGCGTGCACGCCGGGCGGAAGGGCGGCTGGTACCGCAACATCGCCTTCGTGCCCGCGTACAACAACGCGGGGAAGCCGACCGCCGAGCTGGAGAAGGCGACGCGCGAGGAGATCGCTCCGTACGGGGTGTGGTGGAGCGACTGGGCGCAGACCTCGAAGGAGTGGATCGCGAGCGGCGGCCCCACCGGAGGTGCGGGGGCGCCCTACGACTTCGCCGTCCTGCACGTGACGCCGGAGAACGGCGGCGGGAAATCTCTGGAGGAGACCGTGGGCGGCGCGCTGCCCGTGGACTTCGCCGCGGCTTCGGCCGCGAAGACGCCTTCCTTGACGGCCTCCGGTTACCCGGCGGCACCGCCCTTCGACGGCCAGGCCCTGTACCAGTGCCCCGCGAAGCCGGGCCGCCTCTCGCTCGGCCCCGAGCAGCCGACGATGTACCGCATCGGCTGCACCATGACGGGCGGTGCCTCGGGCGGCGGCTGGGTCGGCAGGAACGCGGACGGCGAGCCGGCGCTCGTCTCGAACACCTCGATCGGCCCGGTGAGGGGCGGCTGGCTCGCGGGCCCGCGCCTGGGCAAGGAAGCGGAGGACGTCTACCGCGCGGTGAGCGACAAGGCGGACAGCCTCTCCTGAGGCGCGGCTGCGGGAGTCGGGGGTCGTACTGCCGCCGGACCGGCTACGGGAGTTGACGGACCGCCCCCGGACCGGCGGTACAGGCGTCGACGGGCCGCCGCCGGATCGGCGGTACGGGCGTCGACGGGCCGCCGCCGGATCGGCGGTACGGGCGTCGACGGACCGCCGCCGGATCGGCGATACGGGCGCCTGCCGAGCCGCCGCACCGCTCGCGCGACGGTGGCGCGACAGCGGGCAGCCGACCGTTCCCCCGTTACGGAACCGGCGGTACGGAGCCTGCCCGGCCACCGAGTCGCGCGCGCGACGCGAAGGGCCCGCACCCTCTCGGGGTGCGGGCCCTTGGCCGTTTTCGGCGTCTGTCGCGCTACGGGCGGGGAGCCGCCCGCGGGCTCAGTGCGAGCCGACCGGGCTGAACCTGTGCAGTTCCGCGGCCAGTTCCTCGTGCACCAGGGCCTTGAGCCGGGTGCCCTCGGGGGTGTGCTCCTCGGAGAGGACCTCGCCCTCGACGTGTGCCCGAGCGATGTACTTGCCCTCGGTGTAGGGGACGAGCACGTCGACCTCGACGGCGGGACGGGGCAGTTCCTCGTCGATGAGCGCGAGCAGTTCCTCGATGCCCTGCCCACTGCGGGCGGAGACGGCGATCGAGTGCTTCTCGACGCGCAGGAGCCGCTGGAGGACCACGGGGTCGGCCGCGTCCGCCTTGTTGATCACAACGATCTCGGGGACGTCGGTGGCCCCGACCTCCCTGATCACCTCGCGCACCGCGGCCAGTTGCTCCTCGGGGGCCGGGTGCGAGCCGTCGACCACGTGGAGGATCAGGTCGGAGTCGCCGACCTCCTCCATCGTGGAGCGGAACGCCTCGACGAGGTGGTGCGGCAGGTGCCGTACGAAGCCCACCGTGTCCGCGAGCGTGTAGAGCCGCCCGCTCGGTGTCTCCGCCCGGCGCACGGTCGGGTCGAGGGTCGCGAACAGCGCGTTCTCGACGAGCACCCCCGCGCCAGTGAGGCGGTTGAGCAACGAGGACTTGCCCGCGTTGGTGTAGCCCGCGATGGCCACCGAGGGGACCTTGTTGCGCCGGCGTTCCTGGCGCTTGAGGTCCCGTCCGGTCTTCATCTCGGCGATCTCCCGGCGCATCTTCGCCATCTTCTCGCGGATGCGCCGGCGGTCCGTCTCGATCTTGGTCTCACCGGGACCGCGGGTCGCCATGCCGCCGCCGGAGGAGCCGGAGCCACCGCCACCCATCTGCCGGGAGAGCGACTGGCCCCAACCGCGCAGGCGCGGCAGCATGTACTGCATCTGCGCGAGCGAGACCTGCGCCTTGCCCTCTCGGGACTTGGCGTGCTGGGCGAAGATGTCGAGGATCAGCGCCGTGCGGTCGACGACCTTGACCTTGACGACGTCTTCGAGGTGGATGAGCTGCCCGGGGCTCAGCTCACCGTCGCAGACGACGGTGTCGGCGCCGGTCTCCAGGACGAGGTCCCGCAGTTCGACGGCCTTGCCGGAGCCGATGTAAGTGGCCGGGTCGGGCTTGTCCCTGCGCTGGATGACCCCGTCGAGGACGAGGGCACCCGCCGTCTCGGCGAGCGCGGCCAGCTCCGCCAGGGAGTTCTCCGCGTCGTGGACGGTGCCCGAGGTCCAGACCCCGACGAGGATGACCCGCTCCAGACGCAGCTGGCGGTACTCGACCTCGGTGACGTCCTCCAGCTCCGTGGAGAGCCCGGCGACCCTGCGCAGGGCCGCGCGCTCCTCACGGTCGTACTGCTCGCCGTCCCGCGCGCCGTCGGCCCCGTGGCTCCAGGCGGCGTCCTCTTCCATCAGGGCATCGGCCCGCAGGCCGTGGCTGTGGGACGGCTGCTGTCCCCGCGGGTGCGTCTCGTTCACGGTGTCCTCCGCGCCGAGGGGCGCGTCCTGGTCTCCGGAAGTGTCCTGGGAAAAGGGAGGGGTGTGGGTCATTGGTTCCTTAATGACGAGTGCGGTCGACGAGCGGACCCTGTCCGCCGATGTGAGCAACGCCCGGAGAGCCCCGGGAATTCCCGGGCCCATGGGCGCCGCTCGCCCGGAAATGGTCCCACGGCGCTCCTCGGGGAGTCACGCGAGTTATCAGACGGACCGGCCGGGCCCCGGCGGCCTCGCGCGCCGGGGTGCGGGCAGCGCGCGGCAAGGGCGCGAAACCTCCCAGGTCACCGCATACGTGGTGGCTCGGCGAGACGGTGCGGGGACGTGCTCCGCGGCTGCTCCGTACCGGGCGCGTCGGCGGTCCAGTCCGGGTGTCCGGGCATTGGCGGCGTCTTCGCCCCGTACAGCCACGGGTGGAGGAAGGCGCCGAGATCGCGCCCCGCGACGTCGGAGGCGAGGCGCACGAAGGCGGCGGTGTCGGCGGTGCCGTCGCGGTGCCCGGCGACCCAGCGGCGTTCGATGCGGCTGAAGGCGTCCGCCCCGACCTCCTGGCGCAGGGCGTAGAGCACGAGGGCGCTGCCGTCGTAGACGACGGGGCGGAAGATGCTGATCTTGCCGTTGCCGGGGGCCTTGGGGCGGGCCGGTGGTCCGCCCTCCACGCGCCACTCGTCGCTCGCGCCGTACGCCTCGCGCATCCGGCGCTCCAGCGTGGGTCCGCCGCGCTCCTCCGCGTAGAGCGTCTCGTACCACGTGGCGTGGCCCTCGTTGAGCCACAGGTCCGACCAGGTACGGGGGCTCACGCTGTCGCCGAACCACTGGTGCGCCAGCTCGTGCACGAGGACGGAGTCGACGTACCACTCGGGGTAGCGACTGTCGGTGAACAGGCGCCGCTCGAAGAGCGAGAGCGTCTGGGTCTCCAGCTCGAAGCCGGTGTTCGTGTCGGCGACGAGCACTCCGTACGCCTCGAAGGGGAATGTCCCCACGCGCTTCTCCATCCACCGGAGCTGTCCCGGCGTCCTGCGCAGCCACGGCTCCAGGCGCTCGCGGTCCGCCGCCGGGACGACGTCGCGCACCGGGAGGCCGTGCGGCCCCGGCCTGCGCGGCACGGCCGAGCGGCCGAGGGAGAGTTGGGCCAGCTCGGTGGCCATCGGGTGCAGGGTGCGGTACGTCCATGTCGTGGCACCGCCCGCCGCGTCGGCCCGGCCCGCGAGGAGGCCGTTGGCGACCACGGTCACGCCGCGTGGCGCGGTGACGCGGAAGGTGAAGTCGGCCTTGTCGGAGGGGTGGTCGTTGCCGGGGAAGACCCGGTGGGCCGCGTCCGCCTGGTTGGCCATGGCCAGGCCGTCCTTCGTGCGGACCCAGCCGCCCTCGCCCTGCCCCGCGCCCGGCGGGCGTGGATCGCTCGTGTGCCGCACGACGATGCGCAGCCGCTCCCCGGGCCGCACGCGGGCCTCCGGGGTGACGACGAGATCCTGTCCCGCGCTCGCGTGGCGGGCGGCGCGGCCGTTGACGGTGACGGAGTGGACCTCGCCGTGGGAGAAGTCGAGGTTGAGGCGGTCGAGGGGTGCCTCGGCCCTGGCGGTGACGCGGGTGACGGCTTCGAGCGGCGCTCGGTTGTCGCCCTTGTACGTCAGCGAAAGGTCGTAGGCGAGCACGTCGTAGCCGGGGTTGCCGAGGGCGGGGAAGAGCCGGTCCCCGATCCCCTGCGGCCCCGGGGAGGGCGCGGCGGCGGCGATGAGCGCGAGGCAGACGGCGAGCACCGGTACGAGGACGCGGGCCGTGCGGCAGGCACGGCGGCGCGGACGCGGCGGGGCCGGTCGGCCCGCGTGCTCCGCACCGGCACCGGGCCCCGGCCTCGCGAGGGTGTTCGCAGAGTCGTGCTCCAGGTTCATGACTCGGAGTTACCACTCTGGACACACACAGCAACCATCCGGCAGGCAGAACAACCCGAAGGAGTCAGTTCGTCCACGCTGTGCTGACGTCTCCGGCGCCGCGCGCCCGGCTGACCGGCACACTCGCCGCCCCGCACGCAGCCCTGTCCGATCGCTCGACGTCCGGCTCACGGCACACCTCCTCCGCCGCTCACGGCACACCGCCCCCGCGCCCCATGCCCTCCGCGTACTCGCCGGTGCAGAAACCTCTCTGCTCGGGCTCCGCCTCCGCCCCTCAGACCCCGGACGCGGGCGCCGAACTCCGCGCCCTGCTCACGTCGTACACGCCCGGCACGTCCCGCATGGCCCGCATGAGACCCGGCAGACGCGTGGCGTCGGGCAGGTGGAGCGTGTAGGTGTGGCGTACCCCGTGCTCGCTCGGGGGCTCGACCGTGGCCGAGATGACGGCGACGCCCTCCCCCGCGATCGCTTCCGTGAGGTCGGCGAGCAGGTGCGGCCGTCCGAAGGACGCGGCGCGCAGCGTGACGCGGCAGTCCCCGGTGTCGCCCCAGTCCGCGCCGACCGTGCGCCGTCCGGCCGCGGCCATGCGCACCGCGCGGGGACACTCGGAGCGGTGCACGGTGACCGCGTTGCCCCGTACCGCGAACGCCGTGACGGCGTCGGGGGGCACCGGGGTGCAGCAGCCCGCGAGGCGCACCGTCGCGCCGGGCTGGTCGACCGTGACGCTCGCGGCGAGCGTCCGCGCGGCGGGCGCGGGGAGGGTGGGACGGGGCAGGGGCTCCTCACGCCGCGCGTCCTCGGCGGGGGTGTTCGCGGGGTGGGCGGTGAGCCAGCGGCGGATGGCCAGTCCGGCGGCGGGGGTGCGTACGTGGTCGAGCCAGTCGGGCGAGGGGCCGCCGCCGGCGGCGTCCTGGCCCATGAGGAGCTGGACCGTGTCGCCGTCCTCCAGGACGGTGCTCAGCGGCGCGAGGCGGCCGTTGACGACCGCGCCCATACACGCGTGCGCGTCCTCGCCGTACTGCGCGTACGCCGCGTCGACACAGCTCGCGCCCGCGGGCAGCCCGAGGGCGCCGCCCCCCTCGCGGAAGACCGTGATCTCGCGGTTGTGGGCCAGGTCCTCGCGCAGCACGGACCAGAACAGCTCCGAATCGGGCACGGCGCTCTGCCATTGCAGGAGGCGGGAGAGCCAGCCGGGGCGGGTCGGATCGGCCCGCTCGGCATCGGCGGCGTACGGGTCCCCGGCGCCGGGGACGGCTTCGGCGGCCGTCCCGTCGGGAGAGCCGGGGCCCGGCACGTCCTGCGGGCGCCGCTCGCCGGTCCCCCGGTTGGCGTCGCCCCGCCCCGTACCCTCGCGGCCCTGGTCGCCGCCCGCCGCGTACGGATTGCCGAGCGCGACGACGCCCGCCTCCGCGACGCGGTGCATCTGCCGCGTACGGATGAGGACTTCGGCGATGCCGCCCTCCGAGGTCGCGAGAGCGGTGTGCAGGGACTGGTACAGGTTGAACTTCGGGACGGCGATGAAGTCCTTGAACTCGGCGACCACCGGGGTCAGGCACGTATGGAGTTCGCCGAGCACCGCGTAGCAGTCGGCGGTCTCGCCGACCAGGACGAGCAGGCGCCCGAAGTCGGTGTCGCCGAGCCGGCCGCGTTTGCGGTGGACGCGGTGGACGGAGACGAAGTGCCGGGGCCGCAGCTGCACGTCCGCCGTCAGATCCGCCTCGCGCAGGACGTCGCGCACCCTCTCGGCGACGGCGGCGAGGGGGTCGGGGGACGCGAAGTGGTCCACGATGAGGCGGCGCGTCTCCTCGTACTCCTCGGGGTGGAGGATGGCGAAGACCCGGTCCTCCAGCTCCGTCTTGAGCGTCTGCACGCCGAGGCGTTCCGCGAGCGGGATGAGCACGTCGCGCGTGACCTTCGCGATCCGGACCTGTTTCTCGCGCCGCATGACGCCGAGGGTGCGGACGTTGTGGAGGCGGTCGGCGAGCTTGATCGACATGACGCGCACGTCGTTTCCGGTCGCGAGGAGCATCTTGCGGAAGGTCTCGGGCTCGGCGGCGGCGCCGTAGTCGACCTTCTCCAGCTTCGTGACCCCGTCGACGAGATAGCCGACCTCGCTGCCGAACCCGGCGCGTACCTGGTCGAGGGTGACGTCGGTGTCCTCGACCGTGTCGTGCAGGAGCGCCGCCGTCAGGGTCGTGGTCTCGGCCCCGAGTTCCGCGAGGATCAGCGTCACCGCGAGGGGGTGCGTGATGTAGGGCTCGCCGCTCTTGCGCATCTGGCCGCGGTGCGAGGACTCGGCGAGGACGTAGGCGCGGCGCAGCGTGTCGACATCGGCGTCGGGATGGTGGGCGCGGTGGGCGTCGACGACGTGCGCGATCGCGTCCGGGGCACGGTCGCGCCCGGTGTGGCCGAGGAGGGCCGCCCGGCCGAGGCGGCGCAGGTCGATGCGGTGCCGGGTGCGCTTGCGGGGCTGCGCGGCACCGGCTGCCTGGAGGGCTTCGGGAGGCCCCCCGGGCGTCACTGGATTCATTGCCTCCGCACTCATGGGCACCTCCGGCTGCGTCGACCGGTCGACGGGGTGCCCGGAGCACGGGGCCCCGGGACAGCGGGCGGTGTCCCCGTCCGGGCCGGTGCTTGATGCTATCGAGCCCACCACGCGCCGCCGACCGCCTCTCGCCGAGCGTGAAAGGGATCACCCATTCGAGCGAAGTCGGCGGGCGACACGAGCGCGGACAGTGACCTTTGCGGCACTCGCGCGTTGCCCCGGATACGCGTCGGGCGCGCGCCGGGGGGTGCGGCGCCCGCGCGGCTTACTTTTCCGGGTTCTTCCGCGCTCCGGCCGGACGTGCGGAGCACGCGCCGTTCGGCCCCGAAGGATCCGGTGCCGGTCGCCCGCCAGCGGGGCGATGCCCTCAATGCAAGGGCTCTCAAGCGGTCAGCGCCGCCAGCCAGTCCTGGTCGATCGTGCCCTCCGCGACGAGGACCGCGGGACCGGTCATCTCCACGACGCCGTCCGCGCGTTCCGTGATGGTGAGCCGGCCGCCGGGCAGGTCGACGGTGTAGGTCGCGGGGTGGCCCGTACGCGCGGGGTCGAGGCCGTCCCTGCGCGCGGCGGCCACGGCGACGGCGCAGGCGCCCGTACCGCAGGAGCGCGTCTCGCCGGAGCCGCGCTCGTGCACGCGCATCACGAGCGCTCCGGGCGCCCGGTCCACGACGAACTCGACGTTGACACCGTGCGGATAGGCGCTCGCCGGGAGCACCTCGGGCGCGGTGCGCAGCTCACCGGCCTCGGCCAGGTCGGTGACGAAGGTGACGGCGTGCGGATTGCCCATGTCGACGTGCGTGGCGGGGCGCAGCCCGGAGCCGACCCGCACCTCGACCTCGCCCTCGGGAAGCCGCGCGACGCCCATCTCCACGGTGATCTCGCCGGGGACCCCGGGCGCCTCGTCCTTGGCCAGGTGGGCGCGCTTCACCCCGGCCCGCGTCGCGACCGCCAGTTCCCCGGCGTCCACGTGCCCGGCGCGCTGGAGGTACCGGGCGAAGACCCGGACGCCGTTCCCGCACATCTCGGCGACGGAGCCGTCCGCGTTGCGGTAGTCCATGAACCACTCGGCCTCGTCGGCGTACGCGCGCCCCTCGGGGTGCGCGGCGGAGCGCACGACGTGCAGCAGCCCGTCGCCCCCGATCCCCGCGCGCCGGTCGCAGAGGGCGGCGACCGCGTCGGGGCCCAGGTCGATGGTGTTCTCCGGATCGGGGATGATCACGAAGTCGTTCTGCGTGCCGTGGCCCTTGAGGAAGCCGATCGCGGTGCTCATCCCTCGATCGTACGGCGCGGGGGGCGAGGTCCGCGCGGCCGTACGGGGCCGGCGGGGCGAGGTCCGCGCGCGAGGGCGCGGTGTGCGTGAGCAGCGATGTCGGGTGTACGGGCCCGGGGGGCAGCCCCTCGGGCGTGGCTTCAGCGCAGCCGTACGCGCGTCACCCGCGGCGCGTGTACGGCTCGGCGCCACCGCGTGACGCGGCAGGCCGCTTACCCGACGGGCTCAGCGCAGCCGCGCGACGCGCCAGACCGCGAGGCCCGCCACGACGAGGACGACGAGCGCGTAGAGGCCGATGGCGCGCCAGCGCGGCCTGCCGCCGCCCTGGGCGAGCCCCGGCCAGCTGTAACCGACGCGACGGGCCGCCATCACGGCGCCACCCGCGGCCGAGGAACTGAGGAGGAGGCCGAGCATCGCGACGACGGCGCCGCCGTCACCGGCCTCGAAGGCGAGCGGGAACGCGAACATGAGCGAGCCGATCGCGGCGAGCACGACGATGGGTGCCAGCTGCCAGAGGCGCAGTCTGCGCTGCGGCCTCAGCTCGACCTCCACTGCCGCGTCCTCGACCACCGCTTCGTCCGCCGTGACGTCCTCCCGGCCCGACGCGAGCGCACCCAGGGCCACGACACCACCGTCCGTCACCGTCCGGTCGGCAGCCGCCGGAGGTTCGTCGGCCGGGCCGTCCTGGACGAGCTGGTCCCGCTCTTCGCGTCCGGTGTCACGAGGGCCGGCCTCCATCGCCACTGTGCCCTCCCACTCGGACTCCGCCAGGTCGATCGCAGCTTGATGATGGCACGGCGTCGGGGGCCCGTATGTCGCCCGGAGCGTCCCGATGCCATCACGTGATCAGGCTGTAACCGCCCGTTCGACCAACGCGAGAGCACGCCCGGAAAGTTCCGCTCGTCCGGAGAGTCCCCCATCGAGCCAGTGGATGCGGGGATCGCGCCGGAACCACGTGTCCTGACGGCGTGCGAAGCGCTTCGTGGCGCGCACCGTCTCGGCGCGCGCTTCCTCCTCGCCGCACTCCCCCGCGAGCGCCGCGAGGACCTGCTGGTAGCCGAGCGCGCGCGAGGCGGTGCGGCCCTCGCGCAGCCCCGCCGCCTCCAGCGCGCGCACCTCGGCGACGAGGCCGCGCTCCCACATCACGTCGACGCGGGCGGCGATGCGCGCGTCGAGTTCGGGCCGGGCGACGTCGACCCCGATCTGAAGGGTGTCGTAGTACGCCTCGCGCCCCGGCAGGTTCGCGGTGAAGGGCTTGCCGGTGATCTCGATGACCTCCAGGGCGCGCACGATGCGACGCCCGTTGCCGGAGAGGATCGCGGCGGCGGCCTCGGGGTCGGCGCGCGCGAGCCGCGCGTGCAACACGGCGGGACCCGCCTCCTCCAGCTCCGCCTCCAGGCGCGCGCGGACGGCCGGGTCGGTGCCGGGGAACTCCATACGGTCGACGACGCCCCGCACGTAGAGCCCCGAGCCGCCCACGAGCACGGGAACGCGGCCCGCGGCGAGGAGGCGGTCGATCTCGGCGCGCGCGAGCGCCTGGTACTCGGCGACGCTCGCGGTGCGGGTGACGTCCCAGACGTCGAGGAGGTGGTGCGGGACGCCCTCGCGCTCGGCGAGCGTCAATTTCGCGGTCCCGATATCCATCCCACGGTAGAGCTGCATGGAGTCGGCGTTGACGACTTCGCCGCCGAGCCGCTGCGCGAGGAAGACGCCGAGATCGGACTTGCCCGCGGCGGTAGGCCCGACGACGGCGATGACCCGTGGGGAGGGAGGTGCGGTACTCACCGCACCAGTGTCCCAAACCAGGAGGAGCGCCTCGAACGAGTTACGTGACGCGACGCGGGCCGCCTCGTTTGCCGTTGCGAGGTCCCGACCGTCGGTCGCGGGCCGCCGGGGCCGTGGCCGCGCGCCGTCTCTGCGCTGCCTCCGCCCGTATCCACCTGTCACCACCTGTCCCTTGGAGCACGCAATGGGCCTCTTCTCCTTCCTCCGCCGCAAGCCGCAGGCGACCGATCCCGCGTCGACCCCGCAGGAGGAGGCCGCCGCGACGGAGAGCGTGGCCGCGGACGCGGCAGGTACGGAAGCCGCCGGTAGCGAAGCCGCTACGGACAAGACGGGGACGGAATCCGCCGCGGAAGCCGCCGACGCGGATGCTCCCGCGGCCGGAGCCGAGCCGAAGGCGGAGGGCGCGACCGAGCCGGAGGCCGCTGCCGGGGGCGAGGACGCCGGCACGGAGGCGGACGGTGCGGCTCCCACCGCCGAAGAGGGGGAGAAGTCCGCCGACGTGGCCGCCGCCGCGCCGGACACGGCCGCCACCGCCGAGGGCGAGACCGCCGAGGGCGGCATTCCCAAGCAGCAGTCGGTCGACGAGGCCGCCGAGCGCGAGGCCGCCGACCACGTACGGCGCTGAGCGGGCGAGCGGCACTCCGCGCGCCTGCCGAGCCCTCCGGGACGAGCCGACGCCCCCGGGAGCCCGACAGGCGCGCGCGGCCGATCCGTAGTAAGCCAGCAGTAGGCGCCCCGCGCGGGGGCGCCGTCTTCCCGGTTTCCGGCGAGGAGGGACCCCATGGGTTTCATCGACAACATCCGGGCACGACTGTCCCCGGCGAAGGACAAGGTGACCGATCTCGCCCAGCAGCACGGCGACAAGATCGGCGACGGCCTCGACAAGGCCGCCAAGACCGTGGACGAGCGCACCAAAGGCAAGTACTCCGACCGCATCCAGTCGGGCACGGACAAGGCCAAGGACGCTGTCGAACGGATGGGCAAGAAGGACGGCGAGGGCGACGGCGGTACGGGCGGGGGCGGTACGGGCGGGGGCGGAGGCTCGCAGCAGCCGCCCGGCTCGTCGGGAGGCTGAGGCCGCGCTCGCGGACGCTTCACGAGTCCGATGGCTCGTAGGGGCCGGTGCGGGTGGCTATGGGCCGGTGCGGATGGTGCCGGTGCGGAGGGTTACGAGCCGGTGCGGGGGCTACGGGCCGGTGCGGGGGGCTACGGGGCCGGTGCGGGTGGTTGCAGGCCAACGCCTCGCACCGGGCCTTTCCGCCGCGCGGGTCGGAGCTGCGCGGCGCACCGGCTGCGGTCGTCCGTGCCGTACGCCGCCTGCCGGGCTCGCCGCCTGCCGTCGGGGGCCCCTGTCTTTGGGTTGCCCGGGGCGGAGGCGGGGCTCAGGACCACGCGGCGACGAAGTAGCCCACTCCGTACGGGGCCTCCTCGTAGAGCAGGCTGCCCGTGAGGTCCGTGCCGCGCGCGGCACCCGCGAGCACCTGCCAGGGTGCCCTTCCGGCGCAGCCGAGCGCACGTGCGGTGGCGGGGTCGAGCGCGGCAAGGCCCTCGGTGTCCGCGTCGGCGAGTGCTTTCGCGACGGCGCTGTCCCAGGGGGCAGCGCGCTCGTCCAGGTAGCCGGGGGCCTTGACCGTCCGCATCGTGCTCCCGTCGCCGAGGGCCAGCACCGCGAGGCGCTCCTCGGGGACCCGCAGTGACTCGCCGAGGGCGAGGCACTCCTCGGTCCCGCTCTCCTCACCGACCGCGAGCCCGGAGACGGGGGCCGCCGCCCAAGCGGCGTTCTCCAGCAGCCAGGCGCCCACGGCGAGGGAAGCGGGCAGCACGGGCCTGTCATCCGTCGTACGCGCCGACTCCGCCTGGCCCACTCGCGCGAGCCGTACGTTCACCGGCACGCCGAACCCGTGGAAGCCACCACGCGCGCCTTCACCGTGTCGCACGGCCCCGGCACCCGCGACGGGCCCGACGACGAGCAGCCGGTCGGGCCGCGACGCGGCGAGCACGGAGAGCGCGTCGGCACACGCGGCCCGCAAAGCGTCGAGCTCCCCCGCGGCTCCCGCCGCGATCCGGGGAACCAGCAAAGGAGGGCACGGGCAGAGAGCTGCGGCGACAAGCATGATCGGCAGCGTAGTCCGTGGGGGCGACGGGATGGGGGTTGCGGGGCGGGGGCGGGGCGACGGGGCGGTGCGGTGGTGTGACGGCAGGTGCGGTGGTGCGGTGGGTCGTGAGGCACGGCGCGGGGGCGACGGCGGGCATCGGGGGACCTGGCTGGCGCGAGGCTAGGGCGTCCGGAGACGTTGCGGGGGGCTCGGCTGGGCACGGGGCAAGGACGTCGTGAGGCGTTACGGGGGCTCGACTGGCGCGGGGAGAAGGCATCGGCAGGCGTTGCGGAACGGCCCTCGGCATGCGCGGTGCGGGGGCGTCGGCAGGCGAGAACCGGGACTCGGGCTAGGCCAAGCGTCCATCCACGGCAGGTCCGCGCAGGGCAGGTGCGAACTGCCGAAGTCTTTGCGCCCGTCGCGGTCCGGTCCGGCTGTCCGTCGACCCCGGGTGCGGGGCGAAGCTCTCGCTGAGGGCCCAGTCCCTCCGAGGGCGTCCCCTGGCAAATCAGCGCGCCGCATCCGGCCGGGACATTGCCCAGTCGCCGTTCGGCTGTCCGCCGGCCCCGGGGACGGGGCGGAGTTGCCGCCGAGGGCGGCGCCTTCCGAGGGCAGCCCCCGGCGGATCAGCGCGGCAGATCCGCCCAGCCCGGGGGCGTTGCCCCGTCGCCGTACGACTGCCCAACTCGCCGAGTGAGCGGCGCAGCCGGTACGCCTACTGCTGGTCACCGCAATCCCTGCGCCGCCACACCAGGGCCCGCGTTCCAAGCCCCCACTGAGGCTCGGCCCCCGCCCGGTTGAAACCCACGCACGGAGCTCGGCTCCATGCGCCCTCGGCCCGCCCACCCTGCGTGCTTCCACGAGGCCCCTGAAGGGGTCAGTCGCAGCCGCAGCCCTGCGTGACGGCGGCGGCCGGCTGGGGGGCCGGGGCGCCGATGGTCGGGAGGCCCAGCATGACGCCGGCCGGCTTTGCCGTCTCGGCGGTCGTGCGCTTCTCCCAGGCGTCACCCGCGCGGGTGCGCCGGACGCCGCGGGGGGTGCCCTCGGCGAGGAGGTGGTGGGGAGCCGCGTAGGTGATGTCGACGGTGACGACGTCCCCTGGTCGCACCGGCTCCTGCGGCTTGGTGAAGTGGACCAGGCGGTTGTCGGGGGCGCGCCCCGAGAGCCGCTGTGTCGCGCCGTCCTTGCGCCCCTCACCCTCGGCGACCATGACGTCCAGGGTGCGGCCGACCAGCTTCTTGTTCTCCTCCCAGGAGATCTCCTCCTGGAGCGCGACCAGCCGCTCGTAGCGCTTCTGGACGACCTCCTTGGGGATCTGGTTCTCCATCTCGGCCGCCGGAGTGCCGGGGCGCTTCGAGTACTGGAAGGTGAAGGCCGCGGCGAAACGCGCCTCGCGGACGACGTGCAGCGTCTGCTCGAAGTCCTCCTCGGTCTCGCCGGGGAAGCCCACGATGATGTCGGTGCTGATGGCGGCGTCCGGGATCGCGGCACGGACCTTCTCGATGATGCCGAGGTACCGGTCCTGGCGATAGGAGCGGCGCATCGCGCGCAGCACGGTGTCCGAGCCGGACTGGAGCGGCATGTGCAGCTGGGGCATCACGTTGGGCGTCTCGGCCATGGCGGCGATGACGTCGTCGGTGAAGTCGCGCGGGTGCGGGGACGTGAAGCGGACGCGCTCCAGGCCCTCGATGCCGCCGCAGGCACGCAGCAGCTTGCTGAACGCCTCGCGGTCGCCGATGTCGCTGCCGTAGGCGTTGACGTTCTGGCCGAGGAGGGTGATCTCGCTGACGCCCTCGGCGACGAGCGCCTCGACCTCGGCCAGGATGTCGCCCGGCCTGCGGTCCTTCTCCTTGCCGCGCAGGGCGGGGACGATGCAGAAGGTGCAGGTGTTGTTGCAGCCGACGGAGACGGAGACCCACGCGGCGTAGGCGGACTCGCGGCGGGTCGGCAGCGTGGAGGGGAACGCCTCCAGGGACTCGGCGATCTCCACCTGGGCCTCCTCCTGGACGCGGGCGCGTTCGAGGAGGACGGGGAGCTTACCGATGTTGTGGGTGCCGAAGACGACGTCGACCCAGGGGGCCCGGTCGACGATGGTCTGCCGGTCCTTCTGGGCCAGGCAGCCCCCGACCGCGATCTGCATGCCGGGGCGCTCGGTCTTCTTCGGGGCGAGGCGGCCGAGGTTGCCGTAGAGACGGTTGTCGGCGTTCTCGCGCACCGCGCAGGTGTTGAAGACGACGACGTCCGCGCCGCCGTCCTCGGCGCCCTCGGGGGCGCGCACGTATCCGGCACCCTCCAGGAGGCCGGCGAGCCGTTCCGAGTCGTGCACGTTCATCTGACATCCGTAGGTGCGGATCTCGTATGTCCTGGCCTGTGTGCCGGCCTGCTGAACGTCCACCACGGGGCTCCGGTCGCTGCTGCTCATGCGGACAAGGGTAGGCGAGTGGGGAGAAGCGCCCGACCGCCGGTGGGACGGGCGGCAGAGGCCACCCTGAGGGCGAGGGAGACCGCACCCTGAGCGCGCGGGCCCGGCGGGAGCCTTGGGAGCACTGGGATGCGGCGGTCCGGACCGGGCGCGGTCCCCGGTCGGGACGGAGCGGAACCCCGAGACGGACGGGGCACAGGCTCAGGGATGTTTCAGGGAAGCCCCTGAGTGATCTCTCAGGGACTTCCCCGAGGGTCGATCAGGGTGAACCCTGAGGCATCCCTGATCTCTGCCGGAACCTCTGGTGTTCACCCTGTGTGACTGGCAGGATCGTGGCCATGACCTCGTTCCTCTCCCGGTTCGGCCGGGGCACGGTGCTCGGCGGCGCGGCGGTGTGTGCCGTCGTGATCGGGCTGCTCCTGTGGTGGCTGCTGCCCCTCGGGAGCGCGCAGCCGCGCGGGACCGTGGTGTTCAGCACCGGGGTGCGCTCGGGCGTCTACGAGAAGTACGGCGAACTCCTCAAGCACGCCGTGGACCGTGATCTGCCGCGTGTCCGGATGGAGTTGCGCGCGAGCGAGGGCTCGCAGGAGAACGTGGCCCGGGTGGCGACCGGGAAGGCGGACTTCACCATCGCGGCGGCCGACGCCGTGGAGAAGTACCGGGAGGACGGCGGCGAGGGCGCGGAGAGCCTGCGTGGCTGCGCGCGACTCTACGACGACTACCTGCAACTCGTCGTCGCCGAGTCCTCCGGCATCCACAAAGTCGCCGATCTCCGGGGCAAGCGGGTCGCGGTGGGGCAGGTGGGGTCCGGGGTGCGGCTGATAGCGGACCGCTTGCTCACGAAGGCGGGCCTCGATCCCGAGCACGACATCACCCCGGTGGGCATCGGGATCGACACGATGAACGAGCAGCTGAAGCGCGGGAAGATCGACGCCTTCTTCTGGTCCGGCGGTCTGCCTACGGTCTCCGTGCGTGAGCTGTCCGAGACGTTCCCGGTACGGTTCGTGCCGCTCGGGGACCTGGTGGACGCTGTGCGGCACGCGGGCGGCGAGGGGCGTTTCTACCGGACGGCGGTCATGCCGCGAGATGCCTACCCCGCCGCGCACAACGACGGCACCGTGATGACGCTCGCGGTCGCGAATCTGCTGGTCACCCGGGATTCCCTGGACCCGGACCTGACGGAGGGAGTCACGCGGACTGTCATTGCCAGCCGCGACGGCATAGGCCAGCAGGTGCACGCGGCACAGAAGGTCGATCTGCGCACCGCCATCTACACCGACCCCCTCGAACTGCACGAGGGCGCGCAGCAGTACTACCGGTCGGTGAAGCCATGACCTCGTGGTGGCTGACCTCGTGACGGCCCTGGCCCCGCGACGACCCTGTCCTCGTGAGGGCTCTGGCTTGAGGGCCATGTCTTGTGAGGGTGTTGGTCTCGTGAGGCTGTGACCGCGCCGGGTCGGGCGCGTCGGGTGGCGCCAGGCTCGGGCGGCGTCGTGACCGCGTGGTACTGGGACGGCGTGTACGCGGCGCTGGGACCGCGTGGTGTTGTGACTGCCGGTGCCACCACCGCCTGACGGCATGACAGGGGTACAGCGAGAAGCCGTACAGCGAGAAGCCTCCAGCCCCTCCCCCGGCCGGACGCACCTCTCGCCCTACTCGCCGGTCAACGGCGCCGTGTTCGCGGGGCGGTTGCGGGGGATGACCAGGTCGGCGCTGAGGCCGTGGGGGTGGTGGTGGCGGTACTCCAGGGCGCCGCCGCCGGCTTCGAGGAGGGCGCGGGTGATGGAGAGGCCGAGACCGGAGCCGTGGATGTTCTGGTGGCGGTTGCTGCGCCAGAAGCGGTCGCCGATACGGCCGAGTTCCTCCTCGGTGAGTCCGGGGCCCTCGTCGGTGACGGTGATGACGACCTCGCCGGGTCTGGCCTCCACCGTGAGGTCGACGGCGGCATCGGCGGGGGTGAACTTGAGAGCGTTGTCGAGTACGGCGTCGAGGGCGCTGGAGAGCGCGATGGGGTCGGCCCAGCCGGTGACGGCGGGGCAGGTGCCGGTGAGCCGAACGCCTTTCTCCTCGGCGAGGGGCCGCCAGGAGGAGAGGCGTTCCTGGGCGAGGGCGCCGATGTCGGTGAGGGTGAGGTCGGCCTCGGTGTGCTCGGCGAGGGCGAGGCCGAGGAGGTCGTCGAGCACGCGGGCGAGGCGTTGGCCCTCGGTGCGGACGGAGGCGACCTCCTCGTTGTCCTCGGGGAGTTCGAGGGCGAGGAGTTCGATGCGAAGCAGGAGCGCGGAGAGGGGGTTGCGGAGTTGGTGCGAGGCGTCGGCCACGAAGGCGCGTTGTTGTTCGAGGACGCTCTCGACGTTGTCGGCCATCTCGTTGAAGGAGGTGGCGAGGCGGCGGAGTTCGGGCGGGCCGCCGGTGGGGGCGACGCGGGACTTGAGCCTGCCGGTGGCGATGTCGTGGGTCGTGGCGTCCAGGACGCGTACGGGACGCAGCACCCAGCCGGTCAGGCGCAGGGCCGCGCCGAGCGCGAGGAGCATGGCGGCGCCCTCGCCGACGGCGACGAGGAGCCACTTCTGGAGGGTGCGGGAGCGCAGCGCGCCGGTCGGGGAGTCGGTGACGACGACGGCGATGACATCGCCGTCCCGTATCACCGGCGAGGCCACGACGAGGCGGCGGCTCGTCTGCCAGGGCCACACCTGCTCGGGGTCGGGGCTGCGACGGCCGTTGAGGGCCTCGTCGTAGGCGGAGCGCGCCTCCTCGCCCGCGTCCTGGAAGGGCCGCGCGCGGCTGTGGACGGAGCCGGTGGGCTCCGGAAGCGCCGAGGCTCCTCCCTGGGAAATGGTCGTCCCGGGAAGGGAGGCGTCGGCTTCCGCGGGCGGCAGGTGCCAGCTGTGCGGGGCGGTCGCGAAGGGTTCACCGAGGCGGTCGAAGACGCCGACGTGGATGCCGTAGAGGCGGTAGTAGCGCCCGAGTTCGGTGTCGAGCGTGGCACTGCGCTCGGCGTCCTCGACGGTCGCGCCCGCGCCGCCGCCGTCCGTGTTGACGAACTGGGCGAGCGAGGCGAACCGCGCGGAGTCGTCGATGCGGTCGACGATCACCTTCTGCTGCTCCCCCGCCGCCATGCTGATGGCGAGCGGGAAGCCGAGGGCGAGCAGGACCCCGGCGAGCAGGACGATGAGCAGGGGAAGGAGCCGAGTGCGCACCAGGACCCGCTAGGCGCCGGGGACGACGAGCTTGTACCCCACGCCGCGCACGGTCTCGATGAGGGCGGGGACCCCGATCTTGGCGCGCAGCGAGGCGATGTGGACCTCCAGGGTGCGCCCCGTGCCCTCCCAGCTCGTGCGCCAGACCTCGCTGATGATCTGCTCGCGGCGGTAGACGACGCCGGGGCGCAGGGCGAGGAGGGCGAGGAGGTCGAACTCCTTGCGGGTGAGCTGGACGGGCACGCCGTGGACGCTCACCTCGCGGGTCTCCGGCGTGAGGCGGACCGGGCCGAGCGCGGTCGTCCCGGGCTCGGAGGCGCTGGAGTGGGTACGGCGGGCGACGGCGTGGATGCGGGCGAGGAGTTCCCTCGTGTCGTACGGCTTGACGACGTAGTCGTCGGCGCCGAGGTTGAGCCCGTGTATGCGGGAGCGGACATCGGCACGCGCGGTGACCATGATGACGGGTACGGCGGAGCGCGTACGTATCTTGCCGCAGACCTCGTAGCCGTCCTGGTCGGGCAGTCCCAGGTCGAGGAGGACGACAGCGTACGGCTCCTCCTGCTCCTCGCCGGGGAGCAGGGCGCGCAGCGCGTCCTCGCCGTTCCGGGCGTGCGTCACCCGCAGGCCGTGGCGGGCCAGTACGGCGGAGAGCGCGGCGGCGACATGGTTGTCGTCCTCCACGAGCAGCAGTCTCACCGTCCGTCACCTCCGTCGGCTGGGGTGGCCCGGCCCCCACCGGGGCCGGGTGTGCTGGTACGTACGCGATCCGCGCCGCCCACGGTTCCCCGCGGGCGCGCGGGCAGGCGGGTGGTACGGGCGGGAGCGCGCGGGGGCGCTTTGGCATGTACTCCGATTCGCCCGGCGTGCGTCAAGAGGCTTCGGGGTTCGGGCGCGTTCTGTTATCCAGCCGGTACGAGGCGGCGGCGGAACAGGCACGCGACGTGCGCGGATGATCCCGGATCGTGATGCTCAATTTCCGCTCAGATGTGCTGACGGTGCTCGCACCTGCTCACTAGGGTCCACCCAACCGAGGAGGACGGAGTTGTGAGCCGATGACCGCAGTATCGGTGTCGAAGGACGCCGCGCCCACGAGCGAGGACCTGGTGGTCCTGAGCAAGGTGAACAAGCACTTCGGCGCACTCCATGTGCTTCAGGACATCGATCTGACGATCGGGCGCGGCGAGGTCGTCGTGGTGATCGGTCCCTCGGGGTCCGGGAAGTCCACGCTGTGCCGCACCATCAACCGCCTGGAGACGATCGACGACGGCGCCATCACCATCGATGGCCTGCCGCTGCCGCAGGAGGGCAAGGAACTGGCCAGGCTGCGCGCCGACGTGGGCATGGTCTTCCAGTCGTTCAACCTGTTCGCCCACAAGACCGTGCTCCAGAACGTGATGCTCGGCCAGGTGAAGGTGCGCAAGGCCGAGAAGGGGGCCGCCGAGGAGAAGGCGCGGCAGCTCCTCGACCGGGTGGGCGTCGGCTCGCAGGCCGACAAGTACCCCGCGCAGCTCTCCGGTGGTCAGCAGCAGCGCGTCGCGATCGCGCGGGCGCTGGCGATGGACCCGAAGGTCATGCTCTTCGACGAGCCGACCTCCGCGCTCGACCCGGAGATGATCAACGAGGTCCTGGAGGTCATGCAGCAACTGGCCCAGGAGGGCATGACGATGGTGGTCGTCACGCACGAGATGGGCTTCGCCCGCTCCGCGGCGAACCGTGTGGTCTTCATGGCCGACGGGCGCATCGTGGAGGAGGCGACGCCGGACAAGTTCTTCAGCGCCCCGCGCAGCGACCGCGCCAAGGACTTCCTGTCGAAGATCCTCCAGCACTGAGCAACCCGCGGCGCCGAGCGTCCTCCGGCACCGGCACACACCGGCCGCCGAAAGCCCGGCCCGCCCGACGTACAGCACGCCCGACGTACACCCCGCCGGACGCACAGGTCCCCGGACGCATAGTTCGCCGGACCTCAGAGGTCCCCGGCCCCACCGGCCGCCGGAGACCACCACGGACAACCGCGCCTCCCCCACAGGCACCGGCGCACCACCGCACGGTCCCGCCGTTCACCGGCGTGCGCCGTGCGGGTCGGCGGGCGTCCCCAGGCCCGTACCCGCCACCGCCGTTCCACCGATTCCGACCCGCCGTCGATCACGATCGACCGTTATCGAAGGACTCACCATGAAGTTCCGTAAGGTTTCCGCCGCCGTCGCCGTGGTCCTCACCGTCGGCCTCGCCGCGAGCGCCTGTGGCAAGAACGACGACGACAAGGCTTCGGGCGGCTCCGGCGGTGGCAAGAAGATCACCATCGGGATCAAGTTCGACCAGCCGGGTCTCGGCCAGAAGCTGCCGAGCGGCAAGTTCGCCGGCTTCGACGTCGACGTCGCCACGTACGTCGCGAAGGCCCTCGGCTACAAGACGAACCAGATCGTCTGGAAGGAAGCGAAGAGCGCCGACCGCGAGACGATGCTGGAGCGCGGCGACGTGGACTTCATCGCCGCCTCGTACTCGATCACGGACGAGCGTGAGGCGAAGGTCGACTTCGCCGGTCCGTACCTCCTCGCCCACCAGGACATCCTGGTCCGCTCGGACGAGAGCAAGATCAACGACCCGAAGGACCTGAACAGCAAGAAGCTGTGTTCGGTCACCGGCTCCACCTCCGCCCAGAACATCAAGAAGGAGCTGGCCCCGAAGGCTCAGCTCCAGGAGTACGGCGGCTACTCCGAGTGCCTCACCGGCCTGGAGAACAAGGCCGTCGACGCGCTGACCACGGACGACTCCATCCTCGCTGGCTACGCGGCGCAGAAGGAGTTCCAGGGCAAGTTCAAGCTCGCCGGCTTCAAGATGACGAACGAGAACTACGGCATCGGCGTCAAGAAGGCCAGCGACCTCAAGGACAAGATCAACGACGCCCTGAAGAAGATGGTCGACGACAAGTCCTGGGACAAGGCCGTCCAGGACAACTTCGGCCCGGCGAACTACAAGAACGAGCCCGCCCCGGCGATCGGCGACGTCAAGAAGTAGTCGACGGCGCTCAGCAGATGACAGCTCGCGTGCGCTTCCCCGCCCGCTCCCGCGCGGCGGCGGGCGGGGACCGCGCGGGACAGTAGTCGGGGTGCGGTCGGTGCGCGGACGGTGACGCCCGCCCACCGGGCCCATCCCCCGCGTGGAAGCACGGGAGATCGTGTTCGACTTTCTTGATGGTTACGACCTGCTCGGGGCGTTCTGGGTGACGGTGAAGCTCACCGCGCTCTCCGCCGTGGGCTCCCTGATCTGGGGCACCGTGCTCGCCGCCATGCGGGTCGGCCCTGTCCCCCTGATGCGTGGCTTCGCCACGGGTTACATCAACATCGTGCGGAACATCCCGCTCACGGTGATCATCGTCTTCACCTCGCTCGGCCTGTTCCAGACGCTCAGCATCGATCTGGGCGCGAGCGACTTCAAGGCGATCAACTTCCGCTTGGCAGTGCTCGGACTCATCCTCTACACCTCCACTTTCGTGTGCGAGGCGGTCCGTTCCGGCATCAACACGGTCCCGATGGGACAGGCAGAAGCGGCTCGCGCGCTGGGGCTGAACTTCCGTCAGGTTCTGACGATGATCATCCTTCCGCAGGCGTTCCGTTCGGTGGTCAATCCGCTCGCCAACGTGCTGATCGCCCTCACCAAGAACACGACGATCGCGGCGGCGATCGGCGTCGGCGAGGCCGCGGTGCTGATGAAGGAGATGATCGAGAACGAGGCGGAACTCGTCCTGATCTCGCTCGTCTTCGCCTTCGGCTTCGTCGTGCTCACACTTCCCACGGGGCTCATCCTCGGCTGGGTCAGCAAGAAGGTGGCGATCAAGCGATGACCTCGGTGCTCTTCGACGCCCCCGGCCCCCGGGCCAAGTGGCGCAACATCGTCTACTCCGTGCTCTTCGTCGTCGTCGCCGCCCTCGTCGTGTGGTGGGTCGTCGCGAAGCTGAACGACAAGAACCAGCTCGACTGGGTCAAGTGGAAGCCCTTCTTCACGGACAGTCAGGCGTGGACCACGTACCTGCTGCCGGGCCTCGGGCAGACGCTCCTCGCGGCGGCGATATCCGTGGTCATCGCGCTGCCGCTCGGCGCGGTGTTCGGGATCGCGCGGCTCTCGGACCATGCCTGGGTGCGGGGGCCCGCCGCGACGATCGTCGAGTTCTTCCGCTCGATCCCGGTCCTGATCATGATGCTCGTGGCGAACGAGGTGTACGCGCAGTACACATCGGTCTCCACCGACGACCGCCCGCTCTACGCGGTGATCACCGGCCTCGTGCTCTACAACGCCTCGGTCCTCGCCGAGATCGTCCGCGCCGGCATCCTCTCGCTCCCCAAGGGACAGACCGAGGCCGCGCAGGCGATCGGGCTGCGCAAGGGGCAGATCATGCGGTCCATCCTGCTGCCGCAGTCGGTCACCGCGATGCTCCCCGCGATCGTCAGCCAGCTCGTCGTCATCGTCAAGGACACCGCGATCGGCGGCTCGCTGCTCAACTTCTCCGAGCTGATCGCCTCGGTCCGCCCGCTCTCGGCCGCCTACGGCGCCAACACGATCGCGTGCTTCACCATCGTCGCGCTGATCTACATCGTCGTGAACTTCTCCCTGACGAGCTTCGCCACGTGGCTGGAGAAGCGACTGCGCGCGGGCAAGAAGTCCACCGGCGCGGTCCTGAGCGCCACCACGGTGGACACCGGCGGCAGCGGTACGACGGGGGTGCAGCCGCTGGCGAAGGCCGACGCCTGACGGCCTGCCACAGACTCCCGGTACATCCGGGTCTCGCGGCCCGCACGCGGGAGGCTCCGGTCTCCCGCCACGGGTGCCCCGTCGGCGGCGGGGTACGCGACGCGGACACGCACGAGAGGGCGGGACGAGAGCCTTGGGGGGCTTTCGTCCCGCCTTCGCGTCGTCCCGCCTTTGCGCGTGGTGCGTCGCGGCGCGTGCGGCGTCGCGGCTTTGCGGGCGGCGTCGCGGCTTTGCGGGCGGCTTCGCGTATGGTCCGTCGCGCCTCGCGGCTCTGCGCGTACGGCTGCGCGTGCCGCGTCGGGGCGTACGCGCGCTCCTGCCCCGAGGGCGCGTCGTTGCCCTGTACGTGCTCCCCCGCGCCCCCTCGCCGCGCCGACGCCGCGCCCCGGCGGAGCCGTCGGCGGGTCCGTGCCCCGCGCGCCCGGGGGTGCTTCGCTTGACGCGGGCACCCGCAGTAGGTTGCATACGGTCTGTGATCACGCACCGGTTTCCACTCGCACGCATCACCGAAGCCTCCTCCTGCCGGGACCGCACCGGAGCGCTGTCGTGGAACCGGTGATCGTGGTGGGCGCGGGCCCTGTCGGTCTCGCGCTCGCGCTGGCCCTGACCCGGCACGACGTCCCCTGCGTCGTCCTCGACGAGGGCTCGTGGAAGGACGAGGCACGACTCGCGCGTACGGCGGTGCTGCGCGCCGACACCGCGAGCTGGCTCGAACGGCTGGCCGACGTCGCGCTCTCCGCCCCCGCGGGCGTTCCGGGCACCGCGCCCGCGCGCGCGGAACGGCGTGACCCGGCATCGGCCGCCCTCACGCACGCCGCACTCCCCGCCGCGTCGCCGGTCACGCAGGGCGACGCCCCGGTGGCCGGGCTCCGGTGGTCCGGCTGGCGCCTGATGCGCCGTAAGCAGACGGTGCGCCACGTCACCTTCGGCGAGGACGAGGACGAGGCCACGGCGGGCGGTACCAGGTCGCGCACGGGAGAACCGTTCGCCGCACCGTTGCACGTCCCGCAGCACGGCCTCGCCGTGGCGCTGCGCCGCGCGCTCGTCGGTTCGCCGCTCGTGACGCTCGTCGGTTCGCCGCTCGTGACGCTCGTCGCCGACAGTCGCGTCGTCGCGCTGGAGCAGGACGCGCACGGCGTGACGGTGCGCACCCGTGGCGCGGGAGGCAACTGGTGGCGCGGCAGTCACGTCGTCGGCTGCGACGGGCCGCGTTCCACGGTGCGCAAGCTCATCGACGTGCGCTTCCCGGGGCGCTCGGGCCTGGAACGGCACGCGGTCGCCGCGCTGCGCGCGGAACTGCCGCACCCCGGCGAGGCGCTGCTGCACCGTTCGCCGCCGTGGCGCGGCGCGAGCCCGGAGATCGCGGCGCGTCCGCTGCCGGACGGCGCGTGGCGCCTCGACTGGCTGCTGCCCGCCGAGGGCGACCTCGTCACGCCGGACGCCCTCGTGACGCGGGTACGGGAGACGCTGGCCGGCTGGTGCGGGGGCGAGACTCCTCCGTACGAACTTCTCGACACCGGCGTGTACACGGTGCACCACCGGCTCGCGCGGAGCTGGCGCGTGGACCGCGCGTTCCTCGCGGGGGACGCGGCGCACCTGGTCGGCGCGGTCGGCACGCAGGGTCTCGACGAGGGGCTGCGCGACGTGCGCAACCTCGCCTGGAAGCTCGCTGCCGCCGCGCGCGGCGAGGCGGGCCCCGCGCTGCTCGACAGCTACCAGGCCGAGCGGCTCGGCGCGGTCGCCGCCCGGCTGCGCGCCGCCGACCAGTCGCTGCCGATACTGCGCGGCGGCGGCCTGCTGCGCGAACTGGTCCCCGGTACGGCGCGCGGGCAGGAGTCGCTGCTGAGCGACGCGCACCTCGGCGACGGCCCGCTCGGCGCCGCGCCCTCGTACGCGCGCTCGCCGCTCGCGCCCCGCGTGGCCGACAGCGCGGTCGCGGTGGGCACCGCGCCGGGCGCCCCGGTCGCCGACGTGCCCGCGACGGGTGAGGACGGCGCGTCCGCGCCGCTCTCCGCGCGCCTCGGCCGCGGCGCCTTCCTCGTCCTGCTCATCGCTCCGGGCACGGGGGTGTGGGACGCGCGGCACTGGCGCACGGCGGGCATCATGCCGCGTCTCGCCGCCGCCGTGAACGCCCTGCCGTGCCGCGCGGAACTCCTCGTCGCCGAGGGCTACCCGGGCGCCGCCGCGCACACGGTGCTGCTCGTCCGGCCCGACGGCCACCTCGTCACGGCGCTGCACGGCGTCCAGCCCGCCGCGTTGTACGGGGCGGCCGACGCGGCGTACGGCGGCGCGGGCACGCCCGGGGACGACGCGCGCGGCCCGGAGGGCGGGGCGGACGGCCGGGCAGCGGCGGAGGACGACGCGTACGGCGACGACCCGGACGGCGCCTACGGCGTGGAACCCGGCGGGGCCTATCAGGACGAGACGGAGCCGGGCGGCGGCCACCGGGACGGGACGGAGGCCGACGGCGCATACGGCGACGGCGGTGAGGAGACCTCGTACGGCCGTCGGGGCGGGGACGCGCCGACGCGTCGCCTGCGGTCCGCACCGGCGCTCGGTCCCGCGCACGACCAGCCGCCCGCTCCTCGTCGCGGGGAGTCCTCCGCGCGCGAGGGCGCCGCCTCCGGAGCGCGCGGCGACACGGAGACCCGGCGGCTCACCACCCGTCCCGGGAACGAGTGAGCGGCGGGGCGCGGACTCCCGATAAGGGCTCGGAAGCAGTGGGGGCGCACGGCGCGCGGCCGGTACGTGACGGGCGGACGCGGGGGCGCGTGGCGGGCGGACGCGGGGGCGTGTGACGGCTCCCGTCCCGCTCCCGCGCGCCATCGACCGCCGGGTACGGGTGAATTGACGGCTCTCCGCCGCCGTGGTCTACTCCGGATCATGACCGACACCGATGTGCGCCTGTGGCGACGGGTCCATATGGACCTGCTGCGCTACGCGGGCTGCGTGTGTCGCCGTTCTCGCTGACTTCCTTTTCCGGCACCTCCTCGTGCCCTCCCCCGCGTACGCGCCGTGGCCTGTCGTGGCCCCCCTCGCGTTGCGCCCCCTCAGCGAACCCAGGACGGTTCACATGTCTGTCGCCACGCCCGCCACCCCTGTCCCCGCGCCCGGCACCGAAGCTCCTGCGGCCCCGGCCCCCTCGCCCGCCGGACCGACCCCCGCCGAACTCCTCGAATTCGTCCGCACCACCGCAGCCGACGCCGACCTCGTCGCCGCCCTCCCCCTCGATCCCGAGAACCGCACGTGGGTGCAGCTCGAAGGCCCCGGCGGCAGCGAGGCATGGCTGATCGGCTGGCCGCCCGGGACCGGCACGGGCTGGCACGATCACGGGGGCTCGCAGGGCGCCTTCGCGACCGCCGCCGGGACCTTGCGCGAGGACTCGCTCGCCGTACGGCTGCCCACCGAGGGCTGGCGCACCCTGGAGCTGGAAGACGGCGTCGACCGCTACCGCGCCCTCTCGGCGGGCGACGGCCGTGCCTTCGGCCGCCACCACGTCCACCAGGTGATCAACGAATCCGGCGCCGAGCACGCCGTCTCCGTGCACGCCTACTACCCGCCGCTGCCGCTCATGCGCCGGTACAGCCGCACGGGGCCGCTGCTCCGTCTCGAAGAAGTCGAACGTCCGGAGGACTGGCAGTGACCACCCCACCGACTCCCGGGCCCTCCGGGATAGACGAACTCGTCGACCGGGCCCGGGCCGGGCTCGACCGGCTCAGCGCGCCTCGGGCCAGGGACGCCGCCGCCGAGGGCGCTCTCCTCGTCGACATCCGCTATGCGGCGCTGCGCGAGCGCGACGGGGTGATCCCGGGTGCGCTGATCGTGGAGCGCAACGAGCTGGAGTGGCGACTCGACCCCTCGGGCAGCCACCGCGTCCGCGAGGCGAGCGGCCACGACCTGCGTGTCGTGGTGATCTGCGACGAGGGCTACGCCTCCAGCCTCGCCGCCGAGTCCTTGCGCCGCCTCGGCCTGCACCGTGCCACCGACCTGGACGGCGGTTTCCAGGCATGGCGCGCGGCCGGCCTCCCGGTTGTACCGGGGCCGGGCACGGCGGCCCGGCCCGCCGTCGAAAGCTGAGGACGGCGGGGGCGCGTCCGGGACTCCCCCACGCGCGAGACCGTGCGCAGCGGTCGCAACGGGCGTGGGGGGCTGGGTCCTGTGACGTCAGGGAAGGGAAGGGCCAGCCGGTCCCCCCGGGGATCGGCCTGCCGAAGCTGCCCCCTCCGACCCGGACACGGCTCACCCGGACACCGCACAGCGCGACGGCAACCGCCCGGGTGCCTCCCCGGGGACATCACCGCAGCGCCCCGCACCCCGCACCGCGTCCCTACCCCGACGGTGAGCCGACAGCCGGGCCGTGCCACCACCGCACGCCACCCCGGGGGCCACCCCCGCGTGTGTCCTCTCCACGTGACGGCCCGTCCGTCACCGCTGCCCGACGGGATGTCCCGTCCTGGCGATTCCGGCAGCCCGCGCACCCCCACCTCCGGCCCGCTCCGCCGCGTGACCGCCCTCCGCCCGGCGGCACCGCGCGTCCCGTCACCTCCGCATCCCGCTTCCGTCCGCTACACCCCGTCCGGGAACTCCTCCAGTTCCTCCCCCTCCGCCTCCAGCGCCTGCCGTACGACCCGCAGAGCCAGGCCCTCCGGGTATCCCTTGCGGGCGAGCATCCCCGCGAGCCGGCGCAGGCGCTTGTCACGGTCGAGTCCGCGTGTCGCCCGCAGCTTCCGGTCGACGAGTTCGCGGGCGGTCGCCTCCTCCCGCTCGGAGTCGAGCTGCCCCACCGCCTCGTCGATGAGGCTGCTCTCGACGCCCTTGGTCCGCAACTCCCTCGCCAGGGCGCGGCGGGCGAGTCCCCGGCTGTGGTGCCGGGACTCGACCCAGGCCCCGGCGAAAGCGGCGTCGTCGATGAGGCCGACCTCCTCGAAGCGCGAAAGCACCTCTTCGGCCGCCTCCTCGGGGATCTCCCGCTTGCGCAGTGCCTCGGCGAGCTGCTTGCGGGTGCGCGCCGTTCCGGTGAGGAGGCGCAGGCAGATCGCCCGTGCCTGCTCCACCGGGTCCTGGGGCTGCTCCTCCCGGCGTCGGCCCCGGGCGGAGGGGGGCCCTGCCGGTGGTGGCCCCCCTCCCTCCGTACCGTCGTCGTGCCCGTCCCCCGCGAAGGGGGGCGTGTAGTCGCCGCGTCGTGTCACGGCTCAGCCCTTGGCGGCTGCGGCCTTGGCTCCCTTGGGCGCCTTGGCCACCGCCGGAGCGGGCACGGTCTTGGCGCCGGCCGGGGTCTCGGCCGTCTCCTCGGTCGCGGCCGGCTCGCCCTCGGGCTTCTCGGTCTTCTCCGGCTTCACGCCGACGCCGAGCTTCTCCTTGATCTTCCGCTCGATCTCGTCCGCGAGGTCGGGGTTGTCCTTGAGGAAGTTGCGGGCGTTCTCCTTGCCCTGGCCGAGCTGGTCGCCCTCGTACGTGTACCAGGCGCCGGCCTTGCGGACGAAGCCGTGCTCGACGCCCATGTCGATGAGCCCGCCCTCACGGCTGATGCCCTGCCCGTAGAGGATGTCGAACTCGGCCTGCTTGAACGGCGGGGCGACCTTGTTCTTCACGATCTTGCAGCGGGTCCTGTTGCCCACCGCGTCCGTGCCGTCCTTGAGGGTCTCGATGCGGCGGATGTCGATGCGCACCGAGGCGTAGAACTTCAGCGCCCGGCCACCCGTGGTGGTCTCGGGGGAGCCGAACATCACACCGATCTTCTCGCGGAGCTGGTTGATGAAGATCGCGGTCGTCTTCGACTGGTTGAGCGCGCTGGTGATCTTGCGGAGCGCCTGGCTCATGAGGCGGGCCTGGAGGCCGACGTGCGAGTCGCCCATCTCGCCCTCGATCTCGGCGCGCGGCACGAGGGCCGCCACCGAGTCGATGACGATGAGGTCGAGGGCGCCGGAGCGGACCAGCATGTCCACGATCTCCAGGGCCTGTTCGCCGTTGTCCGGCTGGGAGAGGATCAGGTTGTCGACGTCGACGCCGAGCTTCCTCGCGTACTCCGGGTCGAGCGCGTGCTCCGCGTCGATGAAGGCGACGGCGCCGCCGGCCTTCTGCGCGTTGGCCACCGCGTGCAGCGTCAGCGTGGTCTTGCCGGAGGACTCCGGGCCGTACACCTCCACGACGCGACCGCGCGGAATGCCGCCGACGCCGAGAGCGATGTCGAGCGCCGTCGAGCCCGTGGGGATCACCTCGATGGGTTCGTTGGGCCGCTCGCCCATGCGCATGACGGCGCCCTTGCCGAACTGCCGCTCAATCTGTGCGAGTGCGGCGTCGAGCGCCTTCTCGCGGTCCGTGCCTGCCATGGGTTCCACCCGATTTGCTTGAGTCGATCGCTTCACGTCGAAGACGCTACTGCCTGCCACTGACAATGCGCCGCGACCGCCTCCTGACCTGTGGATAACTCCCGGTCCCGGACACGCGGGAAGCGTGGGACAGGGGTCAGCACCTGGGCAGAACGGCGCACCAGGTTTTTCATAAGAATGCGTGTTCGATTTCCGTGTCAAGTCGGCACGCCGCCCGCGACCGAGGCGCACGCCCACATGTCGTCGGCGAGGCGCGCACAAGTGCTGTCAGGCGCTGTCAGGCGCTGTCAGGCGCTGACGCGGAGCACCCCGTTCGTCGCCCGGCGGGACGGCCGTCCGTCCGTACCTCTGCCGGCAGCGCTCACTTCTGCGCGTGCAAGGACTCCGCCGCCACCGCGGCCACCGTCTCGGCGACGAGCGAGAGCGCCGGGACGTCCAGCTTCCACTGCTGCCAGTACAGCGCCACGTCCATCGTCCGGCCGGGTGCCAGTTCCGTGAGGGCGCCGGAGCGCAGCAGGGGGTTCGCCTGCTGCTCCGGTACGAGGCCCCAGCCGAGGCCGGCGCGCACCGCGTCGCAGAAGCCCTCCGACGTGGGCACGTAGTGCCGGAGCGGTCCCGCGCCCGGCGCGCCGGGGACCATGGACCGCACGAAACGGTCCTGGAGTTCATCGCGCCGGTCGAAAACGATCACGGGCGCGGCGGGCAGGCGTTCCTCCAGCGGCCCGTCCGCCAGGTGGCGCGCCATGAATCCCTCGCTCGCGACCGGGATGTACCGCTCCAGGCCCAAGGGGCGTACGGTGCAGCCCGCCACCGGCTCCGCCGAGGAGGTCACCGCCGCCATGACGCGCCCCTCGCGCAGCAGTGCGGCGGTGTGCGCCTCGTCCTCGCGGCGCAGCTCGAAGCAGACCGGCGGAGTCTGCGGGACGCGCGTCAGAGCCTGCAGGAACCACGTGGCCAGGGAGTCCGCGTTCACCGCGATGGGCAGCCGGGCCGGCCCGCTCCGGCGGCGATGCCGAGTTCCGTCCACGCGTCGCGCTCCAGCGCGGCGAGCTGGCGGGCGTAGCGCACCACCACCTGGCCGGACTCCGTGGGCCTGACAGGCTTCGTGCGCTGGAGCAGCACCCGCCCCGCACGCTGCTCCAGCGTCTTGATCCGCTGGCTGACGGCGGAGGGTGTCACGTGCAGCACCGCCGCCGCCGCGTCGAAGGTGCCCTCGTCGACGACGGCGAGGAGCGTGCGGACCTGGTCGTGGGGCAGGTAATCCATCACGGGCGCTAATGCTACGTAAAAAACTTTAGCTGTACTCATGCCGTGGCGCTCCCTAGCGTCGGAGCGTGAACAACGGCATTCTCACGGCGACTCTCGCCGGGTTCGGGACGGGCATGTCCCTCATCGTCGCGATCGGCGCGCAGAACGCGTTCGTCCTGCGGCAGGGGGCGCGCCGTCAGGCGGTGCTCGCGGTCGTCGGCATCTGCGCCGCGTCCGACGCGGTCCTCATCGCCCTCGGCGTGGCCGGACTCGGCGCCGTCGTCACGGCGTGGCCCGTCGCGCTGACCGCGGTCGGCCTCGCGGGCGGCGGCTTCCTGCTCTGCTACGGGGCGCTCGCCGCGCGCCGCGCGCTGCGGCCCGCCGGGGAGCAGGCCCTGACGGCGCGGGGCGCGGCGGTCGGTTCGGTGCGCACCGCCGTCCTCACCTGCCTCGCCCTGACCTGGCTCAACCCGCACGTCTATCTCGACACCGTGCTGCTGCTCGGTTCGGTCGCCTCCGACCGCGGCTCGCTGCGGTGGGTCTTCGGTCTCGGCGCGATGCTGGCCAGCCTGGTGTGGTTCGCCGGTCTCGGCTACGGGGCCAGGCTCCTCGGCGGCGTCCTGGCCCGCCCCGGCGCGTGGCGACTCCTCGACGGGGTGGTCGCCGCCACGATGCTCGTGATGGGTGGCTCGCTGCTGATCCGTACGCTCGCGCCCTGATGCGGAGGCGGCGCGGGACGGACACGCCGCGTACGACGCGCAAGCCGCCCGGGATCAGTGGCCCGGCCGGGGCCCCTCGCCGTCGCGCTCTTCTCCCCCGTCGCGCGGTCCGCCGCCCTCCGGCGGGGCGTCGCCGGGGGTTGCCGGGGAGGCGCCGCCTGGCGTCTCCGGGGTGCCGCCCGGTGCCTCCGGGGCGGCGTCGCTGGGCGTCTCCGAGGAGGTGTCGCCTGGTGTCTCCGCTCGGTCCGCGTCCGCCGACGGTGGGGTGCCCGGCTCGTTCGGGCCCCGCAGCGCGCGGCGCACCCGGGCGAGCGTCGGGGAGCCGCCGGGACGCGGGCGCGGGCCCATGACGCGGGGGTCGTCGGTCACGTCGTACCGCTTCACGTACGCCGCGAGGAACGCCTGCAAGGTCGCGACCGCCGGGATCGAGACGAGCGCGCCGACCGCGCCGAGCAGCGCGGTGCCCGCGATCACGGAGCCGAAGGCGACGGCGGGGTGGATGTCGACCGTGCGCGCCGTGAGCTTCGGCTGGAGCAGGTAGTTCTCGAACTGTTGATAGATCACCACGAACACCAGCACCCACACCGCGTACCAGGGGTCCACGGTGAAGGCGATCAGCATGGGCAGGGCCCCGGCCAGGTACGTGCCGATGGTCGGGATGAACTGCGAGACGAGCCCGACCCACACGCCGAGCGCGGGCGCGTAGGGGATGCCGAGCGCCTGGAAGAGGATGTAGTGCGCGATGCCCGAGATGAGCGCCATCAGGCCGCGCGAGTAGAGGTAGCCGCCGGTCTTGTCGACCGCGATCTCCCAGGCCCGCAGCACCTCCGCCTGCTTCGCGGGTGGCAGCACCGAGCACAGCGCGCGGCGCAGCCGGGGGCCGTCCGCCGCGAAGTAGAACGCGAAGAGCAGCAGCGTCAGGAGCTGGAACAGGCCGCCGAGCACCTGCGCGGAGACGTCGAGCACCCCGGAGGCGCTGTTGCGCACGTAGCGCTGGAGCCAGTCCGAGTGCAGCACGCTGTCCTGCACCTCAAGGCGCGACAGCTCGGTGTGGAACGTCCCGTTGACCCACTTGATGACCGAGTCGAGGTACTTCGGGAAGTCCTCGACCATGTTCTGGATCTGCCCCGCGAGCATCGATCCGAGCAGCGTCACGAAGCCTGCGGCGAAGATCAGGACGCCCAGGAAGACGAGGCCCGTCGCCGCGCCGCGCCGCATCCCGCGCGCCGACATCCAGCTCACGGCCGGCTCGATCGCGAGGGCCAGGAAGAAGGCGATCAGGACGTTGATCAGCAGCCCCGTGAGCCGGTGGAAGGCCCACGTGCCGAGCTGGAAACAGGCGATCAGGAGGAGCGCGGAGACCATGGCGCGCGGCAGCCAGCGGGGCATGCGACCGCCCTGCCCACCTGCCCCGGAACCGGAGGCGGGCGGCCCTGGGGCGTCCGCGCCCGGCGGAGCTGTGCGTCCGGTGGTCTCGTCTGTCGCTGCCACGTCAGTCAGTCTCGCCTACACCTCGGACATTCGGACAATCGCTCGGTCCACCGACGCTTCCCGGCCACGATCATGGCCGGATCGACTCGGCCTCCCGCCCCCGGCGGTACGGGGCCGGGCGGTGCCTGCGGCGGTACGGGAGCGGGGGCCGCGAGCGTCGCGGGCGGTACGGGAGCGGGGCCGCGCGCGTCGCGGCGGGTACGGGAACGGGGCGACGCGGTCAGCGTTCGCTCTCCGGTACGTCGGCCGCCTCGCACACCGCGCGCCACACGTTCTTCGCCTCCCAGCCGTCGGCGAGCGCCTGCTCCACGGTGCGCCCGCCGAGCTGGGACATGACGTGGTCGTGCGCGAAGGACTCCACGTACCCCGCGCCGAAGTGCTCCGTCATCTTGCGCCAGAAGACCGTCAACCGCATGAGGCCAGTATCCGCGATCACCGCGTGGACCGGCGCGGCGGGCCGCTCACCCCGCGAGCGCCCGCACCCCCGCCGTCACGAGCACCGCGGCGGCGACGACCACGAGGAACGGCGCGCGCAGCAGCAGCGCGAGCGCGGCGGCGCCGACGCCCGCGGCGCGCGCGTCGACGACGAGCGAGGTGCCGTGCGCGAAGGTCTGCTGCGCGGTGAGCGCCGCGAGCAGCGCGACGGGCAGCAGGGCCGCGAGCCGCCGCACGAGGGGCCGCTCCAGGACACCGCCCGGCACGAGGAGCCCGGCGAGCTTGACCGCGTAGCAGCCGACCGCCGTGAGCACCACGGCGAGCCAGATGTTCATCGTTCGTCCTCCTGCGGGGTGTCGGGGCGGGCGTCCTGGGGGGCGGCGTCGGGGCGGGCGTCGTCGCGAGGGCGTTGCGTCGCGGCGTCGGGGGTGTGCGACGACGCGGCGTCGGGCGCTTGTGACGAGGCGGTGTCGGCGCGGCGTGGCCCCGTCGCGCCGCGTGCCGTCCGGCAGCCGTGGGCCCACAGCACGGCGGGCGCGGCGAGGGCCGAGACGAGGACCGGGACGCCGGCGGGGAGGACCGGCAGGAGGCCCAGGCCGAGCAGGACGGCGAGCGCGGCCACCGCGCGCTCGGCGGTGCCGCGCACCATCGGCGCCAGGAGCGCGAGGAAGACGGCGGGACCCGCGGCGTCGAGCCCCCACGCGTCGGTGTCGCCGATCGCCTCCGCGCCCATCGCGCCGAGGAGCGTCGTCAGGTTCCACAGCACGTAGAGGCACAGCCCCGTGACGGTGAAGCCGATACGGGCGCCGCGCCGGTCGGGCTGGGCGAGCGCGACGGCGGTCGTCTCGTCGATGACCCACTGCGCCGCGAGGGGCCGCAGCGCCCGGGGCACCTGGAGCAGTTGCGACAGGCGCAGCCCGTAGAAGGCGTTGCGCACGCCGAGGAAGAAGGCCCCCGCCGCCGCGGCGTACGCGCCGCCGCCCCCCGCCAGGGCGCCGACCAGCGCGAACTGCGAGGCCCCGGTGAAGACCAGGAGACTCAGCGCGCAGGTCTGCGCGATGCTCAGTCCCGCTCCGGCCGAGGTGACCCCGAAGGCGAAGCCGGAGAGACCCACCGCGATGCCCACGCCGAGCGCGTCGCGCACGACGGCGGCGTCGGGTTTGCGCGACGTGGGGTGCGCCCCGGACGCGACGTGGGACGCGACGTCGCCCGCGGCGGACGGCGCGGTGTCGGGGGCGGAGGCCGGGGCGACGCCGGGCGGCGGGGGTCGGTTCTCGCTGTTCACAGGCTCAGGCTAGGAGCGCCCGCACGCGTGGTCTTGTACGTTCTTGCGCGCCACCGACGCGCGCCCGCCCCGCACGACGTCGCGGGGGCCGCCCCACGCGACGTAGCCCGCGTCCCACGCGACGTGGCCGCCGCCCACGCGACATGGCGCGTCGCGACACGCGACATCGCCCCAGGTCACACGCGACGTCAGGCCCGCACCCCGCGCGACGTGGAGCCGCCGTCCGTACGCGACGCCGCGCCGTCCGCGCGCCACGTCGCGCCCTCCCCCGTCACGTCGCGCTCTCCGCGCACCACGTCGCCCCCTCCCCGCCCGACGTCGCCCCCGGCAGTCGCTCGCGGCGGTACGCGCCCGGCGGTACGCCCACGATGCGGGTGAAGTGGCGGTTCAGGTGGGGCTGGTCGCTGAAGCCGACGGCGTGGGCGACGTCGGCGGGCGCGAGGCCCGCGTCGAGGAGGCGGCGGGCGGCCCGCACCCGCGCGTCGGTGAGCCACGTGTGCGGCGGCATCCCGTACGCGGCGCGGAAGGCGCGCAGGAGGGCGTACGGGCCGGTGCCGAGCCCGGCGGCGAGTTCGCCCAGCGAGGGCGGGTCGTCGAGGCGGCCGGCGAGGATGTCGCGCGCCTCGGCCGCGACGCGCGCCCCCGCGCCGCGCACGGTCCTGGCGCGCAGCGGCCCCCCGTTGCGGCGCAGCAGCCGGGTGACCGTGACGCGCAGCAGCGTGTCCGCGGTGAGCGCGTCGCCCTCCTCCGCAGCGCGCAGTACGCGGTGGACGAGGCGTGTCGCGTACGGGTCGGCCAGGACCGGCGCCGCGAAGCCCGGGGCGCCGCGCAGCGTCGTCGTCTCCCGCGCGATCTCCGCGACGAGCCCGGGGGCCGGGTAGACGGCGCCGTACCGCCAGCCCTCGGGCCCCTGGGCGCGTCCCGTGTGCGGAGTGTCCGGGTTGACGAGGGCGAGGCTGCCCGCGCCCGCGTACTCCTCGGTGCCGCGGTGCCGGAAGACCTCGACCCCCGAGGTCACGGCGGCGATCACGTAGTGCTCGTGGGTGTGCGGCGCGAAGGTCTTGCGGACGTAGCGGGCGCGCAGGAGGTCGACGCCGGGCAGTTCCGCGTACCGCCAGTGCCGGGCCCGCTCGGCCGCTCCCCGCGCCGTCCTCTCGCTCGCCCTCATGGCGCCATTGTGCGAGGGAGCGGACGACGAGCGGCGGAGCGTTCCACGCTGCGGACGCGACGCAGCGCCGGGGTGCGTCACGCGACGTACAGCTCCGCCACGCGACACGTAGGGCTCCGCCACGCGACGTATCGGTGCCCACGGCGACGCGCATGACCGCCACGCGACGTAGCGGCCCCCGACGCGACGTACGCCGCCCGCCACGCGACGCCGGCGCGCCATCCTCCCTCCCCCACGCGACGTACCCGCCCCACCACGTCCCGCACACCCCGCCAGGCCCCCACCCCACCCGGGCGACCCGCGCCCCCGGCACCCCCGCTCCCCCAGCCGTTGTCAGTGCCACGGTGCACGATGGGGAGCATGGCCGCTTCCGCCCTCCAGGGGTTCTCCGCCGCCACCCGTGACTGGTTCACGGGTGCCTTCTCCGCGCCGACCGCCGCGCAGGAGGGCGCGTGGCGTGCCATCCAGAAGGAGTCGGACGTCCTGGTCGTGGCCCCGACGGGTTCGGGGAAGACCCTCGCCGCCTTCCTCGCCGCGCTCGACGGCCTCGCGTCCACGCCTCCGCCCGCCGAGGCCCGCAAGCGCTGCCGTGTGCTCTACGTGTCGCCGCTCAAGGCCCTCGCCGTGGACGTGGAGCGCAATCTGCGCAGCCCGCTGACCGGTATCCGGCAGGAGTCCGTGCGCCTCGGGCTGCCCGAGCCGGAGATCCGCGTCGGCATCCGTTCGGGTGATACCCCGGCGGCGGAGCGCCGCTCGCTCACCACCCGTCCCCCGGACATCCTCATCACGACGCCCGAGTCCCTCTTCCTCATGCTCACGTCGCAGGCCCGCGAAGCGCTGACGGGCGTCGAGACGGTGATCCTCGACGAGGTGCACGCGGTCGCGGGCACGAAGCGCGGCGCGCACCTCGCGCTGTCGCTGGAGCGCCTCGACGAACTGCTGCCGCGCCCCGCGCGCCGTATCGGGCTCTCCGCGACGGTGCGTCCCGTCGACGAGGTGGCGCGCTTCCTGTCGCCGCAGCGCAGGGCCGAGGTGGTGCAGCCGGTCTCGGGCAAGGAATTCGACCTCTCCGTCGTCGTGCCCGTGCCCGATCTCGGCGAGATGGGCGGCTCGCCCGTCGGCGAGGACGACAAGGGCGAGTCGCCCTCCGTGTGGCCGCAGGTCGAGGAGCGCATCACGGACCTCGTGCAGGCGCACCGGTCCACGATCGTCTTCGTCAACTCGCGCCGCCTCGCCGAGCGCCTGTGCAACCGCCTCAACGAGATCGCTTACGAGCGCGCCACGGGCGAGCCCCTGCCCGAGGACCACGCCCCCGCGCAGCTCATGGGCGGCTCGGGCCCCGCGAAGGGGGCGCCGCCCGTGCTCGCGCGGGCGCACCACGGCTCGGTGTCCAAGGAGCAGCGCGCGCAGGTCGAGGAGGACCTCAAGGCGGGCAGGCTGCCCGCCGTCGTCGCGACGTCGAGCCTGGAGCTGGGCATCGACATGGGCTCCGTCGACCTCGTCGTACAGGTCGAGTCGCCCCCCTCGGTCGCCTCCGGGCTCCAGCGCGTCGGCCGCGCGGGGCACCAGGTGGGCGCCGTCTCGACGGGCGTCGTCTTCCCGAAGTACCGCGGCGACCTCGTGCAGTCCGCCGTCGTCACCGAGCGGATGCGCGGCGGGCTCATCGAGGCGCTGCGCGTCCCGTCCAACCCGCTGGACGTCCTCGCGCAGCAGCTCGTCGCGATGACGTCGATGGACACCTGGCAGTACGACGACCTGCTCGCGCTCGTCCGTCGCGCCGCGCCGTTCGCCGCGCTGCCCGAGTCCGCCTTCGAGTCGGTGCTCGACATGCTCGCGGGCCGGTACCCGTCGGACGCCTTCGCCGAACTGCGCCCGCGCGTCGTGTGGGACCGCGTCGCGGGCACCATCACGGGCCGCCCGGGGGCGCAGCGGCTCGCGGTCACCTCGGGCGGCACGATCCCCGACCGCGGCCTCTTCGGCGTCTTCCTCGCCGGCTCGGACCCGAAGAAGGGCGGCGGGCGCGTCGGCGAGCTGGACGAGGAGATGGTGTACGAGTCGCGGGTCGGCGATGTCTTCACGCTCGGCACCACGTCGTGGCGCATCGAGGACATCACGCGCGACCGCGTGCTCGTCTCGCCCGCGCCCGGGGTCCCGGGGAGACTGCCGTTCTGGAAGGGCGACCAGCTCGGCAGGCCGCTGGAGCTGGGGCGCGCGCTCGGCGCCTTCGTCCGGGAACTGGGCGGCCTGTCCCAGGAGGACGCGCGCCTGCGCCTCGTCGCGGCCGGGCTCGACGCCTGGGCGACGGACAACCTCCTCGCGTACCTGGACGAGCAGCGCCGCGCCTGCGGGCACGTCCCCGACGACCGCACCATCGTCGTCGAGCGCTTCCGCGACGAGCTGGGCGACTGGCGCGTCGTCGTGCACTCCCCCTTCGGCGCGCAGGTGCACGCGCCGTGGGCGCTCGCGATCGGCTCGCGGCTGCACGAGAAGCTGGGCCTCGACGCGCAGGTCGTGCACGCGGACGACGGCATCGTGCTGCGCCTGCCCGACGCGGACCTCCTCGGCCTCGACCTGCTCGACATCGACGCGGACGCCGCCCCGAAGAAGACCCCGGGCACCGAGTACGACAGCGAGCAGGCCCCGGTCGGCGCGCAGGACACCCTCTTCGACCAGGAGGAGATCGAGCGGATCGTCACCGACGAGGTCGGCGGCTCCGCGCTCTTCGCCTCGCGCTTCCGCGAATGCGCCGCGCGCGCCCTCCTGCTGCCCCGCCGGGACCCCGGCCGCCGCACCCCGCTGTGGCAGCAGCGCCAGCGCGCCTCGCAGCTGCTCCAGGTCGCGAGCGAGTTCGGCTCGTTCCCGATCGTGCTCGAAGCGGTCCGCGAGTGCCTCCAGGACGTCTTCGACGTGCCGGGGCTGCGCGAGCTGATGGGCGACATCGCGTCGCGCCGCGTCCGCCTCGTCGAGGTGACGACGCCCGAGGCGTCGCCGTTCGCCCGCTCGCTGCTCTTCGGGTACGTCGCGCAGTTCCTCTACGAGGGCGACTCGCCCCTCGCCGAGCGTCGCGCCGCCGCGCTCTCGCTGGACTCGCGCCTGCTCTCCGAACTGCTCGGCCGCGCCGAACTGCGCGAACTCCTCGACCCGGAGGTCCTCGCCGAGCTGGAGCGCGAGCTGCAATGGCTCACCGAGGACCGCGCCGTGAAGGACGCCGAGGGCGTCGCCGACCGGCTGCGCCTGCTCGGGCCGCTCACGGACGAGGAACTGACGACGCGCGGTGCGGAACCCTCGTACGTGCGGGAGCTGGCGGAGTCGCGCCGCGCCATCGAGGTGCGGATCGCGGGCCGCGCGCACTGGGCGGCGATCGAGGACGCGGGCCGGCTGCGCGACGCGCTCGGCACCGCGCTGCCCGTGGGCGTTCCGGAGGCGTTCACGGAGCCGGTGAAGGACCCGCTCGGCGACCTCCTCGCCCGCTACGCGCGCACGCACGGCCCGTTCACGACCGCGGACGCCGCGGCCCGCTTCGGTCTCGGCACCGCGGTGACCGAGGGCGCGCTCCAGCGGCTCGCGGCGGGCGGACGCGTCGTCGCCGGGGAGTTCCACCCGGCGGGTCGCGGTCAGGAGTGGTGCGACGCGACGGTGCTGCGACGCCTGCGGCGGCGCTCGCTCGCGGCGCTACGGCACGAACTGGAGCCGGTGCCCCCGAGCGCGTACGCGGGCTTCCTGCCCCGCTGGCAGCACCTCGACGGCAACGGGCTGCGCGGTATCGACGGCCTCGTGCGCGCCGTCGAGCAGTTGCAGGGCGCGACGGTGCCCGCCTCGGCGCTCGAACGCCTCGTCCTGCCCTCGCGCCTGTCCGCGTACAGCCCGGCGCTGCTCGACGAACTGACCTCCGCGGGCGAACTGCTGTGGGCCGGGGCGGGCGCCCTGCCGGGCAAGGACGGCTGGATCGGCCTCTACCCGGCCGATTCCGCCCCCCTCCTGCTCCCCGAGCCGCTCCCCCTCGAACTGAGCCCGCTGCACCAGTCGCTCCTGGACGCGCTCTCGGGCGGCTACGGGCTCTTCTTCCGCCAGATCGCCGGGCAGGTCCGCGCGACGACGCACCCCGAGGCGACGGACCCGCAACTCGCCGACGCCCTGTGGGACCTCGTGTGGAGCGGGCGCCTCACGAACGACACGCTGGCGCCGCTGCGCGCGCTGCTCGGCTCCGGGCGCACGGCGGGATCGACGGCGCACCGTGCGCGCCGTACGGTGCCGCGCGGCCGGTACGGCTCCCTCACCGCCGCCGCGCGCACCGCCTCGCGCTCGGGGCCGCCCACCGTCGCGGGCCGCTGGTCGTTGCTGCCGCCGCGCGAGGGCGACCCGACGGTCCGCGCGCACGCCCTCGCCCGTACGCTCCTCGACCGGTACGGCGTCGTCACGCGCGGCACCGTCGCCGCGGAGGGCATCGAGGGCGGCTTCTCGAAGGTGTACCGGGTGCTGGCGGCCTTCGAGGAGAACGGGCAGGCGCGGCGCGGGTACGTGGTGGAGGGGCTCGGTGCCGCGCAGTTCGCCGTGGAGGGTGCCGTGGACCGGCTGCGCGCCGTCGCGACGGCGGCCGAGCGCGGCGACGAGCGGGCGGGCCGCGCCGTGGTCCTCGCCGCCGCCGACCCGGCGAACGCCTACGGTGCCGCGCTGCCCTGGCCCGAACCCCCCGAGAACACCCCGCACAAACCGGGCCGCAAAGCGGGCTCGCTCGTCGTGCTCGTCAACGGGGCGCTCACCGTGTACGTCGAACGGGGCGGCAAGACGCTTCTCGTGTGGCCCGCCACACCGGACGAGGCCGTCGACCCGGACGATCCCCGCGTCGGGGAGGCCCTGCGCGCCCTCGCGGAGGCGGCAGGGGCCGGGGCGCTCGGCACCCTGACCGTCGAGCGGATCAACGGCGCGCCCGCGCTCACCGCGCCGCTCGGCCCCGTCCTCGAAGCGGCCGGTTTCCACGCGACGCCGAGAGGGCTGCGGCTGCGGGCACAGTAGAGCGCGGACACCGGCACCGGCATCGGCATCGGCATCGGCATCGGCATCGGCATCGGCATCGGCATCGGCAGGAGGGAAGTCCCATGCCCGAGGGCGACACCGTCTTCCACACGGCGCGACGGCTGCACGCCGCGCTCGCGGGGCAGCGGCTCACGGCCGCCGACCTGCGCGTGCCGCGCTTCGCGACGGCGGACCTCACCGGGCGCGAGGTGCGCGACGTGACGCCGCGCGGCAAGCACCTCCTGACCCGCCTCTCGGGAGGGCTCACGCTCCACACCCACCTGCGCATGGACGGCGCGTGGCGCGTGTACGAGGCGGGCGAGCGCTGGCGCGGCGGACCGGGACACCAGATCCGCGCGATCCTCGGCACCGAGGCCCGGACCGCCGTCGGCTACCGCCTGCCCGTCGTCGAGCTGCTCCGTACGGCCGACGAGGACCGAGCCGTGGGCCACCTCGGTCCCGACCTCCTCGGCCCGGACTGGGACGCCGAGGCCGCGCTCGCGAGGCTCCTCGCCGCGCCGGAACGCCCGCTCGGGGAGGCGCTGCTCGACCAGCGCAATCTCGCGGGGATCGGCAACGTCTACAAGAGCGAACTGTGTTTCCTGCTGCGCGTCACGCCCTGGACCCCGGTGGGCGACGTTCCCCGGCCCGCACGCGCCACCGCCCTCGCCGCGCGCCTCCTGGACGCCAACCGCGACACCTTCCGCCGCGTCACGACAGGCCGCCGCGACACCCCCCTGTACGTCTACGGCCGCGCCCACCGCCCCTGCCTGCGCTGCGGGGCCACGATCCGCGAGGCCGAACAGGGCGACGGCACGAAGGCCCGCCCCACGTACTGGTGCCCGCGCTGCCAGGAGGGCCCGGCACCGTACTGAGCGGAACGCCGGGCGCGAGCCCCCGCCCGCCCACGCAAAAGCCGGAGCCCCCACGCCGCCGTGCGCGGCGCGGAGGCTCCGGCTCCGCCGTACGGGTGCTGGCCCCGCGAGGAAACGTCACTCGTTGTTCGACGCCTGGAACATCCAGTGGTGCTTCTCCAGGTCCGCCGTGATCGCGATGAGGAGGTCCTGCGTGACCGGGTCCGGGTCGGCCGTCGCCGCGACCCGCTCACGCAGCCGGGTGATGGCGGCGGCGAGGGCGTCGGTCATGGCCGCGACCGCGTCGTTGTCCTTGATCCAGCCGTCACCGATCTTGCCGAGGCCACTCGTGGCGGCGACGGTGCTCACGCGGCCGTCCGGCGAGACGCCGAGGGTCGAGGCGCGCTCGGCGACCTCGTCCATGTGCGTACGGGCCGAGTCCACGACGTCGTCGAGCTGGAGGTGCACCGAGCGGAAGCGCGGGCCGATCACGTTCCAGTGGATCTGCTTGGCGACCAGGGAAAGGTCCACGAGGTCGACCAGCGCGCCCTGGAGCGCGTCGGAAACGATCTTGAGGTCGGCTTCGGCAAGGGGACTCTTCACTACGTACATCCGAATTCCTCCATCTCACTCACGACTCACGTGCCCCCGTTCCGCTCTCTCAACCATGACATAACGCGGTGAAGCAGGTCACACGGAGAAAGCCGGTCCACCGCCGGAAGACGGCCGGATACGCGCGCCGGACGGGGCCCGGGTACGCGAAAGGCGGAGCCCTCACCGAAGTACCCGGTGAGGGCTCCGCCATACGTGGGGCGCGTGCGTCGTGCGACCGCTCAGGCCGCGACCACGTCCACAGCCTCGGTCGGCGCCTTGATGGTGACCCGCTCGGGCGGGACACCCGTGACGGACACCGAATTCAGTACCGGACGGCGTACCGGCGGCACCGGGTCGGCGGCTGCCGACTCGGCAAGCTCAGCGAGGGCGAGTTCGTCGCTGACCTCGTGCATCAGCTCGGACATCCGTACATCAAGCGCGTCGCAAATGGCGGCGAGCAGTTCGGAGGACGCCTCCTTCTGCCCCCGCTCCACCTCGGAGAGATAGCCGAGTGAGACCCGGGCGGACGAGGAGACTTCGCGCAGAGTACGGCCCTGGCGCTGGCGCTGCCGACGCAGCACGTCACCCAGCAGGCGACGGAGCAGAATCATCGGTGGCTCCCTCCTCGGACCGTGTAACCGCATCCTTCTCGCCCCACCGTACCGCTTGGGACCGTGGCCGTGCGGGGAGCGAAGACGTGTTCACTCAGGGCTGTAAACATCAAGTCCCCCCGATTTCTTCCGTATCCTGTGCGCGCGCATGGGTGATGAGTTCATCGCGGAGCAGGCCGAGCACGATCCGCACGCTATCCCTACGAATTTCCGTACGGTCACCGTTCAACCGCAGTGCCAGAATTTTCTCGCCCTGTGCACCGGTCAAACCTGTTACCGACCGCTTTTCGGTCTCTCCGGCACCACTCGTGTTCCCGACGCTCTTCGCGCCCTCGACGGTTCCGTGGTGCGCGAGATGCCGGGCGAGCCGGTCCGCGAAGCTCTCGTCGGCGCCGGGTGTGGTCTCCGGCGAGGGCGGGAGCGGGCCGCGCCCGCCGGCGGGGCCGGCCACCGCCACGTACACCGTCCCGACGGGCCGCCCGTCCTGCGGCTCGGGCCCGGCGACACCGGTCGTCGCGGCGCCCCAGTCGGCGCCGAGCGCGTCGCGCGCCCCGGTCGCCATCTGCGCGGCGACCTCCGGGTGCACCGCGCCCTCGCGGGCGAGGAGCGCGGCATCGACGCCGAGCAGCCGGTGCTTCAGTTCGGTCGCGTACGCGGTGACGGAGCCGCGGAAGGCCGCGGACGCCCCGGGTGCCGCGGTCAGCTCGGCGGCGACGAGACCGCCCGTGAGCGACTCGGCGACGGCGACGGTCCACCCGGCCTCACGGGCCAGCGCGACGACGTCGACCGCCGCGTTCTCGGGCAGGGCGCCTCCGGCGTCGCGCGCGCTCACGCCTGGCTCCTCCGCCCGCGCGGCGCGGCGTCCTCACTTGTCGCATCCCCCTGGTCCCGTCCGGCACCGGGCGCGGCACCGTCACCGGCCGTGGCCTCGCGACGGACCTCACCCGAGGCCGCCACGTCGCGGGAGGGCTCGCGGGAGCCCGTCTCCTCGCGGGCGTCGTCGGCGTCGCCCTCTTCCGCCACCTCGGGCGGCACCGTCCCCCGCACCGCCGCCTGCACCCGGTCCCCCGTGCCGAGGTCGCGTGCCCGCGCCTCGTCGAGTACGACGGCGCGCCGCGCGGCGATGCCCTCGCGGCGCAGCACGACCGCCTGGCGCACGTAGTCGAGCCCCGTCGCGACGGTGAGCGCGACCGCGACGGCCATGACCCAGAACCGCGCCGAGGCGAGCCACCCCGTCAGGGCGAGCACGTACATGCCGACCGCGACGCCCTGCGCGAGGGTCTTGAGCTTGCCGCCGCGGCTCGCCGGGATGACCCCGTACCTGATGACGACGAAGCGGAGCAGCGTGATGCCCAGCTCACGGCCCAGGATGACGCCCGTGACCCACCACGGCAGGTCGCCGAGCGCCGAGAGGCAGCACAGGGCCGCGCCCATGATCGCCTTGTCCGCGATGGGGTCGGCGATCTTCCCGAAGTCGGTGACGAGGTTGTACGTGCGCGCGAGGTGGCCGTCGAAGAGGTCGGTGATCATCGCGACGGTGAAGGCGGCCCAGGCGACGGAGCGCCACGCCGGGTCGTGTCCCCCGGCGACGAGCATCAGGGCGATGAAGCCGGGGACGAGGACGAGCCGGATCATCGTGAGGATGTTCGCGATGTTCCAGATACGGGGGGTGCCCGCGACGCCCGCGGCGGTGCTGCCGCCCGGGGCGCCGGTGCCGCTCGTGGCGGTTGCCGGGGCTCCCGTCATCTGCCTGCCTCCTCAAGACACTCCGCCACGAGATCGACGCCTTCGGTGCCGATCACCTTGGCGACGACCATACGGCCGACGCGGGGCGAAGCACCGTCCGGGAGCGCCGCCCCGCCGGTGAGAATGATCTGCCCGTCCGTCTCGGGGGCCTGGTGCGGCCCGCGGCCCAGGGCCGGCTCGTCCTCGGTGGCGGCCGATTCGACGAGCACCTCCATCGTCTCGCCGATCCGCTCCTCCGCACGCTGGGCGGTCAGCTCCTCGGCGAGCCGCGAGACGCGCGCGAGGCGCTCGGCGACGACCTCCTCGTCGAGCTTCGTCGCGTACGTCGCCGCCTCGGTGCCCTCCTCGTCGGAGTAGCCGAAGACGCCGATCGCGTCGAGGCGCGCGGAGGTGAGGAAGCGTTCCAGCTCGGCGACGTCCTCCTCGGTCTCGCCGGGGAAGCCGACGATGAAGTTGGAGCGCACCCCGGCCTCGGGGGCCTTCGCGCGGATCTGGTCGAGCAGGCCGAGGAAGCTGTCGGTGCCGCCGAACCGCCGCATCGCGCGCAGGACGCCGGCCGCGGAGTGCTGGAAGGAGAGGTCGAAGTACGGGGCGATCTTCGGCGTCGAGGTGAGCACGTCGATCAGGCCCGGCCGCATCTCGGCGGGCTGGAGGTAGCTGACGCGCACCCGCTCGATGCCGTCCACGGCGGCGAGCTCGGGGAGCAGGGTCTCCAGGAGGCGGATGTCGCCGAGGTCCTTGCCGTACGAGGTGTTGTTCTCGGAGACGAGCATGACCTCGCGCACCCCCTGCTCGGCGAGCCACCGCGTCTCGGTGAGCACGTCGGAGGGACGGCGCGAGATGAAGGAGCCGCGGAAGGAGGGGATGGCGCAGAAGGAGCAGCGCCGGTCGCAGCCCGAGGCGAGCTTGACGGAGGCGACGGGGCTGGTGCCGAGGCGGCGCCGCAGCGGGGCGCGCGGGCCCGAGGCGGGCGCGAGGCCGTCGGGGAGGTCGGCGGGCGCGACGTCCTCGGGCTCGGGGGCCTGCTGCGCGTGGCCGGGCAGGGCGACGCCGGGGGCGTCCTGGCGGGCGGCGGGGCTCAGCGGCAGGAGCTTGCGGCGGTCGCGCGGGGTGTGCGAGGCGTGGATGCCGCCGCTCAGGATCGTCTGGAGGCGGTCGGAGATGTCCGCGTAGTCGTCGAACCCGAGCACGCCGTCCGCCTCGGGCAGCGCCTCGGCGAGGTCCTTGCCGTACCGCTCGGCCATGCAGCCCACCGCGACGACGGCCTGCGTTCTGCCGTGGCCCTTGAGGTCGTTCGCCTCCAGGAGCGCGTCCACGGAGTCCTTCTTGGCGGCCTCGACGAAGCCACAGGTGTTGACGACGGCGACATCGGCGTGCGAGGCGTCCTCGACGAGGTCCCAGCCGTCCGCCTCCAGGCGGCCTGCCAGCTCCTCCGAGTCCACCTCGTTACGGGCGCAGCCAAGGGTGACGAGAGCGACGGTGCGGCGTTCGGGCATGGGCTCAAGACTACTTCGTCCCCGGACGGCGCCTTCCGCGCAGGTGGCGGTAGGGGTTCGGGAGCGGGTCGGGCCGAGGCGGCGGGGCCCGGCGCCGGGGGCGGTGCGCGGTACGCGGCGGACGCCCCCGGCCCGTACCCGCCGCCCCGTGCGCCGCTCAGCCCTCCGAGGGGTTGCCCTTCGTGTACGAGAGCCGCTGGACCTGGCCGGGGCGGAACTTGTCCGCGATGGGCTTGCCGTTCACCGAGACCCGGACCGCGCCCGCGTCGCCGAGGACGAGGTCGACCTGCTCGGCGTCCGTGAACGTCTTGTGCTGGCCCTGCTCCAGGACCCCGTCGAACAGGCTGCGCCCGGTGTGGTCCTTGACCGAGACCCAGGAGCGGCGCTCGGGCACGCTCAGCTTCACCGTCACCTTGTCCGCGGGCACGGCGGCCACCGCGCTCTCCGCGGGGTTCGCGGGACTCGCCGGGGACGGGCTCCCGCTCTGCGACGCGCTCGGCGAGGGGCTCGCGCTGTCACCCGCCGGGGCGCCCTCGGCGGCGTGGCGCTTCGTCCCCGCGGGCTCGTCGCCGCCGCTGACGACGGTGAAGCCCACGAAGGCGACGACCGCGACGATCGCCGCGACCATGGCGGCGGTCCAGTTGGGGCGGCGGCGGTCGGGCCGGATGCGCTCGGCCTCGAAGAGCGGCGCGGCGGGCGTGGGCAGCGGGGCGCCGTCGTGCTCGGCGTCGTAGCGCGCGAGCAGGGGCTCGGGGTCGAGGCCCACGGCGCGCGCGAGGGCGCGCAGGTGTCCCCGGGCGTAGACGGTGCCGCCGCACTGCGAGAAATCGTCGTTCTCGATGGCCTGGACGAGAGGGACGCGGATACGCGTCGAGGCGCTGAGGTCCTCGACCCGGAGCCCGGCCTTCGCGCGGGCCCGCCGCAGCGTCTCGCCGAGGGACGGACCGTCGTCGGAAGGGCGTTCTTCTGCTGGGGAGTTGCCGATGGACACGAGAGCGCCTTTCGAGCGTGCAGCCACCTGCTGGAGGTTCAGTCTAGGGGGGCTGTAAAAGCCTCGGGCAACCCGGCGGACGGGGTTTTACGCCATCGGAATGCCCGGAAATCCTGGGGCGCCCCCGGCCCCGGAATCTCCACACATCCCGCACTCCGCACGCGCGTCCCCCGCCCTCGCCCCCACCGCACCTGAACGGATGAAGGGCCTTGGGCCACGAGGCGGCGCCGGTTCACCGGATCGCTTCCGCCCCAGTTGACGCGCGACCCGCCGAAAGGGTTGCGCACCCTCCTCAGCTCTCGGCGCCGTCCCCGGCACCCGAGGCCCCGGAGGCACCACCGCTCCCCGCTCCCCCGCCGCCCCGGATCTCGTCGATGACCCCGTCCAGCTCGTCCGGCTTGACGAGGACGTCGCGCGCCTTCGAGCCCTCGCTCGGCCCGACGATGTTGCGCGTCTCCATGAGGTCCATCAGGCGCCCCGCCTTCGCGAAGCCGACGCGCAGCTTGCGCTGGAGCATCGAGGTGGAGCCGAACTGGGTCGAGACGACGAGTTCGGTCGCCTGGAGCAGCAGGTCGAGGTCGTCGCCGATCTCCTCGTCGATCTCCTTCTTCTGCTGCGAGCCGACCACGACGTCGTCGCGGAAGACCGGCGCCATCTGCTCCTTGCAGTGGCGCACGACGGCGGCGATCTCCGCCTCGGTGACGAAGGCGCCCTGTATGCGCGTCGCCTTGTTGTCGCCCATCGGCAGGAAGAGCCCGTCCCCCTTGCCGATGAGCTTCTCCGCGCCGGGCTGGTCGAGGATGACGCGGCTGTCGGCGAGCGAGGACGTCGCGAAGGCGAGCCGCGAGGGCACGTTCGCCTTGATGAGCCCGGTGACGACGTCGACGGAGGGCCGCTGCGTCGCGAGGACGAGGTGGATGCCGGCGGCGCGCGCGAGCTGGGTGATCCGCACGATCGCGTCCTCGACGTCGCGCGGCGCGACCATCATGAGGTCCGCGAGCTCGTCGACGATCACGAGCAGGTAGGGATAGGGCTGCAGCTCGCGCTCGCTGCCCTCGGGCGTCGTGAGCTTGCCCTCGCGGATCGCCGCGTTGAAGTCGTCGATGTGCCGGTACCCGAAGGCCGCGAGGTCGTCGTAGCGCAGGTCCATCTCGCGCACGACCCACTGGAGCGCCTCGGCGGCCTTCTTCGGGTTGGTGATGATCGGCGTGATGAGGTGCGGGATGCCCTCGTACGCGGTCAGCTCGACGCGCTTGGGGTCGACGAGCACGAGCCGGACGTCCTCCGGCGTCGCGCGCATCATGACCGAGGTGATGAGGCAGTTGATGCAGGAGGACTTGCCGGAGCCCGTCGCGCCCGCGACGAGGACGTGCGGCATCTTCGCGAGGCTGTGCATGACGTAGCCGCCCTCGACGTCCTTGCCGAAGGCGACGAGCATCGGGTCGTCGTCCTCGGCGGCGTCCGCGAGGCGCAGCACGTCGCCCAGGTTGACCATCTCGCGGTCGGTGTTCGGGATCTCGATGCCGACGGCGGACTTGCCGGGGATGGGGCTGATGATGCGCACGTCGGGGCTCGCGACGGCGTACGCGATGTTCTTCGTGAGCGCCGTGATGCGCTCGACCTTGACCGCGGGGCCGAGCGCGACCTCGTACCGCGTCACCGTCGGGCCGCGCGTGAATCCGGTGACGCGCGCGTCGACCTTGAACTCGCTGAAGACGTTGGTGAGCGAGGCGACGACCGCGTCGTTGGCGGCGCTGCGCGCCTTGCCCGGACCGCCGCGCTCCAGGAGGTCGAGGCTCGGCAGCGCGTAGGTGACGTCGCCGGAGAGCTGGAGCTGCTCGGCGCGCGGCGGGAGGTCGCGCGGCTCCTCGGGCGCCTTCTTCGTCAGGTCGGGTACGCCGCCGGACGCCGCCTCGCCCGTGACGTCGCGTCCGCCGCGCCGCGTCGCGCCCGCGTCGCGCGACGCGGCGGCGCCGGAGGCACCGTCGCGCGCGCCGTCCCGCGACGCCGCGTCCTCGCGCGGCGTGCCCGCCTTCTCGCGCGGCGTCGGTACGGGCGTCGTCGACTCGCCCTCGCGCCGTCCCGTCCCCACGCCGTGGGTCAGGTCGGCGACGAGCGAGGAGGGCGGCAGGCCGTGCAGCACCGCGCCGTCGAGCGCGGCAGCCGCGCGCGCCGCGACGTCCACCGGGTCGAGGTCGCGGTCCTCGAAGACTCCGCTGCCGCTCGCGCGGCGCCGCTCCAGTGCGGCCTCCTCCGCGTCGACGTCGTACGGAGCGGGCCCGCGACGTCGCGTCGCCGTCCGCCGCCGCCTCGCCTGCGCGAGCTCGTCCGCGTCGTCCTCCCGCGCGCCGTGCCCCGCGAACTCCTCGTCGGCCCCGGCCTCCTCGCTGAAGACCCCGAGCCGCACCCCGAGCCGCCGCAGCCGCTGCGGGATCGCGTTGACGGGCGTCGCGGTCACGACGAGCAGCCCGAAGACGGTGAGCAGGAGCAGCAGCGGTACGGCGAGGACCTCGCTCATCGTGAAGATGAGCGGGCTCGCGGCGGCCCAGCCGATGAGCCCGCCCGCGTCCTGGAGCGCCTCGATACCGGCGTCCCTGCTCGGCGCGCCGCAGGCGATGTGCACCTGCCCGAGGACGCCGACGACGAGCGCCGAGAGGCCGATGACGATGCGTCCGTTCGCCTCGGGCTGCTCGGGATGGCGGATGAGGCGCACCGCGACGACGCCGAGCAGTATCGGCACGAGCAGGTCGAGGCGGCCGAAGGCGCCGGTGACGAGGAGTTCGACGAGTTCGCCCACGGGGCCGTCGAGACGCGACCAGGTGCCCGCCGCGACGACGAGGGCGAGGCCCAGGAGGAGCAGCGCGAGTCCGTCCTTGCGGTGCGCGGGATCGAGGCCCTTGGCGCCGCGCCCTATGCCGCGCAGCATCGCCCCGATGCCGTGCGCGAGGCCCAGCCACACGGCCCTGACGAGCCGGTAGACGCCGTGGGTGGGACTGGGGGCCGGTCTGACGGGCGCCTTCTTGACCGCGGCCTTCTTCGCCGGGGCCTTGGCGGCGCCCTTCTTCGCGGGCGCCCTCTTCGCGGGCGGCGCGGCGGCGGACTTCTTCGCGGGACCTTTCGCCCCGCCCCCTCCACCGGCACGCGGTCGCGCGGGACCCGCCGCGCTCGGAGAGCCCTTGCCGGAGGAACGAGAAGCCATGTGCTGAGGTTACCGGGCACGACCACTGAGGACACCTGTGACTACGGCTTCACCCGTTCGTGTCGCACCTTGGATGAACGCCAGGTTGACGCGACCTCATGCGGGGCGGCCCAAAGGGCGATACGGGAGCGGAAGGCGTCGCCCGCGCGAGCCGGGAGACCCGGACCGCGCGCCCCGCCCCCTATCCCCTCGTATCAGCCCTGCGGTCAGCCCTGCGCCGGCAGGCTCGGCGTGCCGGAGCCGCCCGAGCCCGGTTCCAGCGCGTCGAGGGCGCGGCGCAGTCCGGTGAGCTTGCGCTCCAGGTGCGCGGCGGTGGCGACGGCAGCCGCGTCGGCGGCGTCGTCGAGCTGTTTGGAGAGCGCCTCGGCCTGTTCCTCGACCGCAGCGAGACGTGAGGACAGCTCGGCGACGACCCCGCCGTTGGCCTTGCCGTTGCGGCGTGTCCCGCCACCGGTGCCCTCGGCGCCCGCCCCCTCGCTCTCGCCTTCGAGCTGGAGGCGGAGGAGCGCGGCCTGGTCCTTGAGCTTGCAGTTCTTCTTGTAGAGGTCGACGAAGACCGAGACCTTCGCGCGCAGCACCCACGGGTCGAAGGGCTTGGAGATGTAGTCGACCGCGCCCGCCGCGTACCCCCGGAAGGTGTGGTGGGGGCCGTGGTTGATGGCCGTGAGGAAGATGATCGGGATGTCTCTCGTGCGCTCACGGCGCTTGATGTGCGCGGCGGTCTCGAACCCGTCCATCCCGGGCATCTGCACGTCAAGGAGGATGACCGCGAAGTCATCCGTCAGCAGCGCTTTGAGCGCTTCCTCTCCCGACGACGCCCGGACCAAAGTCTGATCGAGCGCGGAGAGGATGGCCTCCAGCGCGAGCAGATTCTCCGGCCGGTCATCGACCAGGAGAATCTTGGCCTTCTGGACCATGGCCCGCCCTCCTCGCCCCGGCAATCCGCGGGGCTCCGCCCCGGTGGACGGCTCTGTCGCGCCGTCCGTTCCTGTGCCGGTCATCGTAGCCGCACCCCACTTGTCGCCACACCCAGTCACCGCCAAGTCACGCTGTACGAGGTGGGAACGGCCGGGCCCACGGGAAAGTTCCCGTTATCGGCCCGGCCACACCTGCCGCGGGCCCCTCCCGTGCGCCGCCGCCCGGCCCCGCTTCGCCGAGGCCAGGGACCCGGCGGCGCACGTCACCGGTCCCGGCCCCGGGACCCGCCGCTCCCCGGCGCACGACCGGGGGCACGGCGGGGCGCACGGCAGCACACCCACCGGCGCATCGCCAGGCCGCTCACTTCGTGCGCAGCCACTTCTCCAGGGCCGTCAGCAAACGGTCGGGATCGACCGGCTTGGTGACATAGTCGGACGCGCCCGAATCGATGGCCTTCTCCCGGTCGCCCTTCATCGCCTTCGCCGTGAGGGCGACGATCGGCAGCCCGGCGAACTGCGGCATCCGCCGGATCGCGGTCGTCGTGGCGTACCCGTCCATCTCCGGCATCATGATGTCCATCAGGACCACCCGGACCTCGTCGTGCTGTTCGAGCACCTCGATGCCCTCGCGCCCGTTCTCGGCGTAGAGCACGGAGAGCCCGTTCTCCTCCAGCATGCTGGTGAGCGCGAAGACGTTGCGCACGTCGTCGTCCACGATGAGGACCTTCTCGTCGTGGAAGGTGTACGTGTTGCGCTGCGGCGGCAGCTCGCCGGGCGCCAGCTCGGGCAGCTCGGCCTCGTCCTCCCGGCCGTCCGTCCCGCCGTCGTCGTCCTCGTCCCAGGTCCTGTCGTCGGGGTGGGCCGCGGTGCCGTCGGCCGCGTCGTCGCGGACCGGAGCCCCGCCATCCGCGCCGTCCTCGGCCGAAGCGGCGCTCTCGGCCCGCCCGTCCCCCGTACCGGAGCCCGCGGAGTCACCGGAGCCGGCCGCGCCGCCATCCCCGGCCGCACCGCCGTCCCCGGCCGCACCGCCGTCCTCCGTCGCGCCCAGGTCCTCCGCCGCGCCCCGCGCGTCCGCCCCGACGACGTCCTCCGTCGCCGCGTCGTCCGCACCGGCCGCCGGGGCGACGGCACCCGCATCCCCGGCCGCGCCGGAAGCCGTACCCGTCGCGGGAGCCGTGCCCGTCCCGGCACCGGTATCCGTCCCGGGACCGTCGGAGGCCGCAGCGGACTCCGCGCCGTGCGCGCCGTCCTCCGTCTCCCCGCGCGCCCGCTTCTCCTCCCGCTTGCGCCGCAGCTCCTCCGCCTGCATCGCCTTGCGGCGGCGGCGGAACTTCTCGGCGGGGCCGTTGCGGTTGTCGCCGACCGGGGTGAGCGCGCCGCCCGTGAGCGTCGGCGTCATCGGGCGCTCGCCCGGCACGAAGCGGTCGCCCGTCTCGACGGCGGGCGCGAGGTCCGTCATGCCGCCCTGCGCCGGGACGTCGCCGGGGTGGAGCGGCAGGTAGAGCGTGAACGTCGAGCCGCGGCCCGGCTGGCTCTGCGCGTCGATCTCACCGCCGAGCAGGCGCGCGATCTCCCGGCTGATCGAGAGCCCGAGGCCCGTACCGCCGTACTTGCGGCTCGTCGTGCCGTCCGCCTGCTTGAACGCCTCGAAGATGACGCGCATCTTGCCCTCGGCGATACCGATCCCGGTGTCCGTGACCGAGAAGGCGATCATCTTCCCGTCCGGCTCGGTGAGCGAACCGGCTTCGAGGAGCTGCTCCCTGATCGCGTCCGGCACATCGGCACCCGCCGGGCGGATGATCAGCTCGACCGCCCCGCTGCCCGTGAACTTCACCGCGTTCGACAGCAGGTTGCGCAGCACCTGGAGGAGGCGCTGCTCGTCGGTGTGCAGCGTCGCCGGAAGCTCCGGCGAGACCCGCACCGAGAAGTCGAGGTTCTTCTCGACCGTCATCGGCCGGAACGTCGCCTCGACGTAGTCGACGAGCTGGACGAGCGCGATCCTGGTCGGCGAGACCTCCATCTTGCCCGCCTCGACCTTGGACAGGTCGAGGATGTCGTTGATGAGCTGGAGCAGGTCCGAACCGGCCCCGTAGATCGTCTCGGCGAACTCGACCTGCTTGTGCGACAGATTGCGTTCCGCGTTGTCCGCGAGCAGCTTCGCGAGGATCAGCAGCGAGTTGAGCGGGGTGCGCAACTCGTGCGACATGTTCGCGAGGAACTCGGACTTGTAGCGCATCGAGACCGCGAGCTGCTCGGCGCGCTCCTCCAGGACCTGCCGCGCGTTCTCGATCTCGCCGTTCTTGACCTCGATGTCGCTGTTCTGCCGCACGAGGAGCGCGGCCTTCTCCTCCAGCTCCGCGTTGGACTCCTGGAGCGCCTTCTGCCGCTGCTCCAGTTCGTCCGAGCGGTCCTTGAGCTGCGCCGTCAGCTCCTGGGACTGGGTGAGGAGCACCGCCGTCTTGGAGTTGACGCTGATCGTGTTGACGCTCGTCGCGATCATCTCGGCGATCTGCGCGAGGAAGTCCCGCTGGATCTGCGTGAACTGGCTGAACGTCGCGAGTTCGATGACACCGAGCACCTTGCCCTCGAAGAGCAGCGGCAGCACCACGACCTGCGCGGGCGTCGCCTGCCCCAGCCCCGAGGCGATCTTGATGTAGTCGACCGGCACCTTGTTCACGGTCAGGACCCGCTTCTCGCGCGCCGCCGTGCCCACGAGGGTCTCGCCGGGCCGGAAGGTCGTCGGCATCATGCCGGCCGCGTAGTTGTACGAGCCGATCAGCCGCAGCTGGTACGCCTCGTCGTCGACGTCCGTGACCTCCGCGCCCTCCTCCAGCGGCTCCGCGAGGAAGAACGCGCCGTGCTGCGCGGTCACGACCGGCGTCAGCTCGCTCATGATGAGCTGCGCGACGTCCACGAGGTCGCGGCGGCCCTGGAGCAGCCCGGAGATACGCGCCAGGTTGCCCTTGAGCCAGCTCTGCTCCTCGTTGGCGAGCGTCGTGTCCCGCAGGTTGCCGATCATCGTGTTGATCGTGTCCTGGAGGCGCAGAATCTCGCCGGACGCCTGCGTCTTGGCCGAGACGTTGAGGTCGCCGCGGGTCACCGCCGTCGCGACGGAGGCCATGCCCCGCACCTGGTCGGTGAGGTTGAAGGCCATCTCGTTGACGGAGTCGGTCAGCTCGCGCCACGTACCGTCCACGTCGCGGACCTGCGCCTGGCCGCCGAGGATGCCCTCGGTGCCCACCTCGCGGGCGACGCGCGTGACCTGCTCGGCGAAGCTGGAGAGCTGGTCGACCATCGTGTTGATGGTCGTCTTCAGCTCCAGGATCTCGCCGCGCGCGTCGATGTCGATCTTCTTCGTCAGGTCGCCCTTGGCGATGGCCGTCGTGACCATCGCGATGTTGCGGACCTGCCCCGTCAGGTTGGACGCCATCGAGTTCACCGACTCGGTGAGGTCCTTCCACGTCCCCGAGACCCCCGGCACGCGCGCCTGCCCGCCCAGGATGCCGTCCGTGCCCACCTCACGGGCGACCCGTGTCACCTGCTCGGCGAAGGCGGAGAGCGTCGTGACCATGATGTTGACGGTGTCGGCGAGCTGGGCGACCTCGCCGCGCGCCTCGACGGTGACCTTCTTGGTCAGGTCCCCGTTGGCGACCGCCGTCGCGACCTGCGAGATGCCGCGCACCTGCGAAGTGAGGTTGTTCGCCATGATGTTGACGTTGTCGCTCAGGTCCTTCCAGATGCCCGTCACGCCGGGCACGCGCGCCTGGCCGCCGAGGTTCCCCTCGGTGCCCACGTCGCGGGCCACGCGCGTCACCTCGTCCGCGAAGGCGGAGAGCTGGTCGACCATGGTGTTGACGGTCGTGACGAGTTCGAGGATCTCGCCCTTCGCGTCGACGGTGATCTTCTTCGACAGGTCGCCGCGCGCCACCGCCGTCGTCACCTCGGCGATGTTGCGCACCTGGAGCGTCAGGTTGTTGGCCATGCCGTTGACGGACTGCGTGAGGTCCTTCCACGTGCCCGAGACGCCCTGCACCTCCGCCTGCCCCCCGAGGCGGCCCTCGGTGCCGACCTCCTGGGCGACGAGGGTGACCTGCTCCGCGAAGTTCGAGAGCTGGTCCACCATCGTGTTGAGCGTGTTCTTGAGCTCCAGGATCTCGCCCCGCGCGTCGACCGTGATCTTCTGCGAGAGATCACCGCGCGCGACGGCCGTCGCGACCTGCGCGATGTTGCGCACCTGGTCGGTCAGGTTCCCGGCCATCCCGTTCACCGAGTCGGTCAGCTCCCGCCAGACCCCGGCGACGCCCGGCACCTGCGCCTGACCGCCGAGCTGCCCCTCCGTACCCACTTCGAGCGCGACGCGGGTCACCTGCTCGGCGAAGGCGGAGAGCTGGTCCACCATCGTGTTGATGGTGTTCTTCAGCTCCAGGATCTCGCCGCGCGCGTCCACGTCGATCTTCTGCGAGAGGTCACCGCGCGCGACGGCCGTCGTCACATCCGCGATCTGCCGCACCTGCGAGGTCAGGTTGGACGCCATCGAGTTGACGGAATCGGTCAGCTCCCGCCACGTACCGAGCACACCGTCGACCCGCGCCTGACCGCCGAGGCGGCCCTCGGTGCCCACGTCGCGCGCCATCCTGGTGACCTGCTCGGCGAACGACGACAGTTGGTCGACCATCGTGTTCACGGTGTTCTTGAGGGCGAGCATCTCGCCCGAGACGTCCACCGTGACCTTCTGCGAGAGATCGCCGCTGGCCACCGCCGTCGTCACCTGCGCGATGTTGCGCACCTGACCGGTGAGGTTGCGGAAGGCCGTGTTGACGGAGTCGGTCAGGTCCTTCCACGTCCCCGCGGCGCCCGGCACGTTCGCCTGACCGCCCAACTGCCCCTCGACACCGACCTCGCGGGCCACGCGGGTCACCTCGGAGCCGAAGGACTGGAGCTGGTCGACCATGGTGTTGACCGTGTTCTTGAGCTCCAGCATCTCGCCGGCCACCGCGACCGTGACCTTCTGGGAGAGGTCACCGCTCGCGACCGCCGTCGTGACCGTCGCGATGTCGCGCACCTGCGTCGTCAGGTTGCGGAAGACGGTGTTGACCGAGTCCGTGAGGTCCTTCCACGTGCCCGCCGCTCCCGGCACGTTCGCCTGGCCGCCGAGCTGCCCGTCGAAGCCGACCTCGCGCGCCACCCGCGTCACCTCGTCGGCGAAGGTACGCAGCGTCTGCGTCATCTGGTTGATCGTCTGCGCGAGTTGCGCGATCTCGCCGCGCGCGCTCACCTCGACCTTGCGCGACAGGTCCCCGTTGGCCACGGCCGTCGTGACGTCGGCGATGCCGCGCACCTGGGCGGTCAGGTTCCCCGCCATGAGGTTCACCGAGTCGGTGAGGTCCTTCCACACCCCGGCCACACCGGGGACCCGCGCCTGCCCGCCGAGTTCGCCCTCGGTGCCCACCTCGCGCGCGACGCGGGTGACCTCCTGCGAGAAGCCCGAGAGCTGGTCGACCATCGTGTTGACGGTGTTCTTCAGCTCCAGCATCTCGCCTTCGACGTGCACCGTCACCTTGCGCGAGAGATCGCCCGCGGCGACCGCCGTCGTCACCGTCGCGATGTCGCGGACCTGGGCGGTGAGGCGGTACGCCATCGTGTTGACGGAGTCGGTGAGGTCCTTCCAGGACCCCGACATGCCCCGTACCTTCGCCTGCCCGCCGAGCTTGCCCTCGGTGCCGACCTCGCTCGCGACCCTCGTCACCTCGTCGGTGAAGATCGAGAGCATGTCGACGAGGTTGTTGACGGTGCGGCCCACCTTCAGGAACTCGCCGCGCAGCGGGTGCCAGGTCCCCTCGGGCGTCTGCCCGCGCAGCTCCATGCGCTGTTCGAGATCGCCGTCCGCGACCGCGGAGAGCACCCGGCCGACCTCGGAGACGGGCCGCGCCAGCTCGTCGACGAGCGCGTTGGACGCCGTCACGGCCGTCGCCCAGGCCCCTTCGAGCACGCCGGTCTCCAGGCGCTCCGTGAGTTTTCCCTCACGCCCGACCACGCGCCGCACGCGCGACAGCTCACCCGTGAGATGCAGGTTACGGTCCGCGACCTCGTTGAAGACGGCCGCGATCTCGGCCATGATCCCGTCGCCCGAGACCGTGAGCCGCTTGCGGAAGTTACCGTCCCGCATCGCCTCCAGAGCCCCGAGGAGCCGGTTGAGCGAGGTCGTGTCGACCTCGGTCGTCCCCCCGTTCCTGGCCCTCCCGCCCGTCCGGCCGCTCCGGGAGGGCTCGCTCCGGGACGACTGCTGTCCGCTCTCCGCGCGCGTACGGGTACGTCGCGTCGCTGCGCCAGACTCCACCGTGGTCCCTCCCGTGGGCTTCGACCTCGTGCTCGTGCCGGACCGCGCGGCGGCGGGCCCGTCCATTCCGTAAGGCTCCCCCAAGTGTTTCACCCCGCCCCCCGCAGGCCATAACAGTTCGGCAGCTTCGGGCCCCGGCGACACTCTTCGGGGCGGAAACACAGCGAACCGGCATCCACCGGGCCCCGGATGGTAAGTAACCTGGGCCTGAACTGTCCCTCCCGCCGGTCGACCGGTCCAGGGAGGGCACGGTGGCACGAACCTGCCGCGCGGCACAACGGCATCCGCGCGGCACCACGGCAACAAAGGGGCGGCCGAGGATGGGACTGGGTTACGCCGGGGAAGACACCCCGGACTCTCGCCCCGGGGCGGACGACGCCCCCGCGCGGCGGACGGACGAGGACCGGGCGGAAGCCGCGGCCCCCCGCGTCGCGGAGCCCCGCGCCACCACAGAGAACGCCGACTTCGTGACAGGGAGTGCTGTGACCGCTCGGGCGTCCGCCACCTTCGCCCCCGAGGGACGCTCCGTCGCGACGGCCCGCGCCTTCGTCCGCGACACCCTCCAGGGCTGGGGCTTCACCGACCTCGTCGACGACGCGACGGTCCTCACCAGCGAGCTGGTCACCAACGCCGTCGTGCACGCGGGCACGAGCGCCGAGGTGCTGTGCCTGCGCGAGGAGGACGGGGTACGCGTCGAGGTCGCCGACCGCTACCCGGACCGCGAGGTCCCGCTGCGCGCCGCCCCGCACCTCCTCACCGACCCCGAGCGCGAGGGCGGGCGCGGCCTCCAGCTCTGCGCGGCGCTCGCGGCCCGCTGGGGCGTCGAGTACTCCTCGACCCACAAGACGGTCTGGTTCCGCCTCGACCTGCCCGCGCGCCCGGTCGGCACCCGCAGCGCAGGGCCTCTCCTGCCCGACGAACTGCTCCCGCTCGCCGCGGGCCACGTCCACGTCGCCGTCGTCCAGCTCGACGCCGAGGAGACGATCGCGGCGTGGAACGAGGACGCGGAGGAGATGTTCGGCTATGCCGCCGCGCAGGTCGTCGGCAAGCCGCTCACCGACCTCGCCGCCTGGCCGCACACCCCGGGCACCGGTACGGGCGTCGCCGAGGCCCTGCGCCTGTCGCGCTGGGAGGGCAGCTACGGGCTCCGCGCGGCCTCGGGCCGCGTCGTCCCCGTCTACGCCTCGCACCTGCGCGTCCGCGACGCCGACGGCGCCCCGTCCACGGTCTGCCTCCTCGTCCACGACGAGGAGCGCGCCGTTCTCCAGGCCCCGCTGCGCCCCAGTCGCAAGGACGGCGCGGGCCGCGGCCAGGCGACGGCGCCCGACGCCTTCGAGACGTTCATCGGCACCCCGCCGCCCGAGGACCTCGACGGTCTCCTCCAGCGCACCGTGGAACGCGCGCGGGACATGCTCGAAGGCGACGCCGCCTTCCTCCTGCTCGCCACGGACGACGAGACGGAGCTGGAGGTACGCGCCTCCACGGGCCTCCCCTCCGCGCGCCAGCGCTTCGCCCGCGTCCAGGTCGAGGCGGGCGTCGGGCGCTACGGCTCCGCGCGCATGCCCGCCGTGCACGAGGACCTCAAGGACGTGCCGGGTGCGGTGCCGCTCCTCGACGGCACGGGGATGCGCTCCGTGGTGACGGTGCCGCTCAAGGTCGAGGGCCGCCTCACCGGGTCGCTCGGCGTCGCGGCGGAGGCCCCCGAGCGGTTCACCAACGAGGAGGCGCTGCGCCTCCAGTTCGCCGCCGACCGCATCGCGCTCGCCGTCGAGTCCGCGCGCCTCGGCGAGCTGGAGAAGCTGCGCCGCGGCTCGCTCTCCTTCCTCGTCGAGGCGTCCGACCTGCTCGCGGGCACGCTCGACAGGGACCAGACGCTCGCGCTCATGGCGCAGATGACGGTGCCGAACGTCGCGACGTGGTGCGCGGTCTACACGATCGCCGACCCGGCCTCGGAGCCGTATCTCTCGTACGTGCTGCACGAGGACGAGGACCGCATCGACGGCCTCAAGGCGCTCCTGACGCGCGTGGCGCCGCCGGAGCCGGTGACGACGCCGGGCCCGCGCGTATGGACGGAGCCCGCCGAGGCCGCGCACCAGGCGGCGCTGCGCGACTCGATGCGCAGCCTCGACCCGGGCGAACTGACCCTCGTCGGCTCGGGCATCGGTGACACCCTCGCGACGGCCGCGGCGGTGGGCGGCGAGACGGTCGTGCTGCCACTCGTCGCGCGCAACCGCGTCATCGGCATGCTGACGCTCGGCAAGCCGGCCGACGAGCACTTCCGGCAGGAGATCCTCGAACTCGCCGAGGACCTCTCGCGCCGTGCCGCGCTCGCCCTCGACAACGCGCGCCTGTACTCGGAGCGCAACGCGATCAGCCAGTCGCTCCAGCGCTCCCTGCTCCCGCCGGAGCCGCTTCCCCCTGTCCCGAACGTCGAGGTGGAGGTCATCTACCGCGCGGCGGGCGAGGGCAACGAGGTCGGCGGCGACTTCTACGACCTCTTCCCGATCCGTGAGGGCGTCTACGGCTTCGCGATCGGCGACGTGTGCGGTACGGGCCCGGAGGCCGCCGCCGTCACGGGCCTCGCCCGCCACGCGCTGCGCCTCCTGGCCCGCGAGAACCTGCCGGGCCCCGCGGTCCTGGAGCGCCTCAACGCGGCGATCCTCGACGAGGGCGCCCGCAGCCGCTTCCTCACGTTGCTCTACGGCGAGCTGCACCCGCGCGAGGACGGGAGCGCCCTGCTCAAGGTGGTGTGCGCGGGACACCCGCTGCCGCTGCGTCTGCACCAGGACGGCACTGTGAGCCCGGCCGCGGAGCCGCAGCCGCTGCTCGGCGTGATGGACGACCTGGAGCTGTACGAGGAGTCGGTCACCCTCGACCCGGGCGATGTCCTGCTGTGCGTCACGGACGGCATCACGGAGCGCCGCGAGGGAACCCGCATGCTCGGCGACGACGGCCTCGCGGAGGTCCTCAAGGGCTGCACGGGGCTGACGGCGGGCGCGGTCGCGGCACGGGTCATGCGCGCCGTCGCGAATTTCGCCGCGGATGCCCCGTCCGACGACATGGCGATCCTCACGATGCGCCTGCCGGGGATTCACAAGGACTGAACGCGAAGAACGGGAAAGGCCCCCGCCTCACGGCGGGGGCCTTTCCCGTTCTTCGCTGCTTTCGCGGAGCCCCAAAACGGAATCGAACCGTTGACCTTCTCCTTACCATGGAGACGCTCTACCGACTGAGCTATTGGGGCCTGTCCCGCACGCGCTCCAAGCGCGTGGCGACGAACGAAATCATACCCCGATCCCGCCCCTGCCCCGCACCACGTCTCCCGCCCGCTCCTCAGCTCCGCACGGGCAAGCGCACGACCCCGCCGAGTGCGTTGCAGACCGCGACGAGACGCTGGAGTTCGCGTTTGGGCAGGCCGTCGCCGAGGGGCAGGGCGAGGGTCTCGGCCACGGCGTCCTCGGTGGCGGGCAGCCAGACGTCGCGCCGGAATCCCGGCAGCCGGTGCAGCGGTGTCGGTACGGGGATGCGGCAGTCGATGCCCTTCGCGCGGGCCGCGCGGACGAAGGCGTCCCGGTCGGGTCGGCCGTTGCCCGGCACGCGCGCCACGTAGCGCAGGTACTTGTGCTCCACCCCACCGCGCGGCGGGACGACGCCGCGCAAGCGCGCGTCGAGGTACCGCGCCCCTTCGGCCCGCGCCGTCGGCACGACTCGCTCCGCTCCGGCCTCGTGGTGCTCCAGTACGAGCAGCCCGTGCCGCTCGCCCAACTTCCTGACCGCCCCGAGCGGCGCCGGCCTCCCGAACCGGTGCCCGACGACCACCGCCGCCGTGCCCGGCCCCACCACACTCGCCACGTGGGCGACGTCCAGGTTGTACGTGTACGGATCGATGTCGGCGAAGACGGGACGCGCACCCAGACCGAGCACGGCCTCGGCGATCCCGGGGCCGTCGAACGCGGATATGACGACCTCGTCCCCGCTTCCGATACCTGCGGCTCGCAGCAATCTCGCGGTGTCCATGCCTGGATGGTTGCCCGCCGACATGAACACGACGCGAAGTGGAGAGAAACGCTGGGAAAGCAAAAAAGGGTGCCCCCGAGTCCGAAGACTCGGGGGCACCCTTTCAATATTTGTTCGGCGGCGTCCTACTCTCCCACAAGGTCCCCCTTGCAGTACCATCGGCGCTACGCAGCTTAGCTTCCGGGTTCGGAATGTAACCGGGCGTTTCCCACGCGCTATGACCACCGAAACACTATAAAACCGTCAACCACCCCGCCACAGAGATACAAGATCCCGGGCATGAGTGTGGTTGTTCGTGGTTTCAGAACCAACACAGTGGACGCGAGCAACTGAGGACAAGCCCTCGGCCTATTAGTACCGGTCAACTCCACCCCTTACAGGGCTTCCATATCCGGCCTATCAACCCAGTCGTCTACTGGGAGCCTTACCCTCTCAAGGAGGTGGGAATACTCATCTCGAAGCAGGCTTCCCGCTTAGATGCTTTCAGCGGTTATCCCTCCCGAACGTAGCCAACCAGCCATGCCCTTGGCAGAACAACTGGCACACCAGAGGTTCGTCCGTCCCGGTCCTCTCGTACTAGGGACAGCCCTTCTCAATATTCCTACGCGCACAGCGGATAGGGACCGAACTGTCTCACGACGTTCTAAACCCAGCTCGCGTACCGCTTTAATGGGCGAACAGCCCAACCCTTGGGACCGACTCCAGCCCCAGGATGCGACGAGCCGACATCGAGGTGCCAAACCATCCCGTCGATATGGACTCTTGGGGAAGATCAGCCTGTTATCCCCGGGGTACCTTTTATCCGTTGAGCGACGGCGCTTCCACAAGCCACCGCCGGATCACTAGTCCCGACTTTCGTCCCTGCTCGACCCGTCGGTCTCACAGTCAAGCTCCCTTGTGCACTTACACTCACCACCTGATTACCAACCAGGCTGAGGGAACCTTTGGGCGCCTCCGTTACTCTTTAGGAGGCAACCGCCCCAGTTAAACTACCCATCAGACACTGTCCCCGATCCGGATCACGGACCCGGGTTAGACATCCAGCACGACCAGAGTGGTATTTCAACAACGACTCCACAACCACTGGCGTGGCCGCTTCACAGTCTCCCACCTATCCTACACAAGCCGAACCGAACACCAATATCAAACTGTAGTAAAGGTCCCGGGGTCTTTCCGTCCTGCTGCGCGAAACGAGCATCTTTACTCGTAATGCAATTTCACCGGGCCTATGGTTGAGACAGTCGAGAAGTCGTTACGCCATTCGTGCAGGTCGGAACTTACCCGACAAGGAATTTCGCTACCTTAGGATGGTTATAGTTACCACCGCCGTTTACTGGCGCTTAAGTTCTCAGCTTCGCCAACCCGAAAGTCAGCTAACCGGTCCCCTTAACGTTCCAGCACCGGGCAGGCGTCAGTCCGTATACATCGCCTTACGGCTTCGCACGGACCTGTGTTTTTAGTAAACAGTCGCTTCTCGCTGGTCTCTGCGGCCACCCCCAGCTCACACTGCAAAAGTGATCACCAAGCGTGGCCCCCCTTCTCCCGAAGTTACGGGGGCATTTTGCCGAGTTCCTTAACCATAGTTCACCCGAACGCCTCGGTATTCTCTACCAGACCACCTGAGTCGGTTTAGGGTACGGGCCGCCATGAAACTCGCTAGAGGCTTTTCTCGACAGCATAGGATCATCCACTTCACCACAATCGGCTCGGCATCAGGTCTCAGACTATGTGCCAGGCGGATTTACCTACCCAACGTCCTACACCCTTACCCCGGGACAACCACCGCCCGGGATGGACTACCTTCCTGCGTCACCCCATCACTCACCTACTACCAGCCTGGGTCACCGGCTCCACCACTCCCCTCAACTCCGAAGAGATCAGGGCGGCTTCACGGGCTTAGCATCACTGGATTCAATGTTTGACGCTTCACAGCGGGTACCGGAATATCAACCGGTTATCCATCGACTACGCCTGTCGGCCTCGCCTTAGGTCCCGACTTACCCTGGGCAGATCAGCTTGACCCAGGAACCCTTAGTCAATCGGCGCACACGTTTCTCACGTGTGAATCGCTACTCATGCCTGCATTCTCACTCGTGAACCGTCCACCACTCGCTTACGCGGCAGCTTCACCCGGCACACGACGCTCCCCTACCCATCACAGCCTCCGTTGGGGACGTTCACGCTGCAATGACACGACTTCGGCGGTACGCTTGAGCCCCGCTACATTGTCGGCGCGGAATCACTAGACCAGTGAGCTATTACGCACTCTTTCAAGGGTGGCTGCTTCTAAGCCAACCTCCTGGTTGTCTCTGCGACTCCACATCCTTTCCCACTTAGCGTACGCTTAGGGGCCTTAGTCGATGCTCTGGGCTGTTTCCCTCTCGACCATGGAGCTTATCCCCCACAGTCTCACTGCCGTGCTCTCACTTACCGGCATTCGGAGTTTGGCTAAGGTCAGTAACCCGGTAAGGCCCATCGCCTATCCAGTGCTCTACCTCCGGCAAGAAACACACGACGCTGCACCTAAATGCATTTCGGGGAGAACCAGCTATCACGGAGTTTGATTGGCCTTTCACCCCTAACCACAGGTCATCCCCCAGGTTTTCAACCCTGGTGGGTTCGGTCCTCCACGACCTCTTACAGCCGCTTCAACCTGCCCATGGCTAGATCACTCCGCTTCGGGTCTTGAGCGTGCTACTACAGCGCCCTGTTCGGACTCGCTTTCGCTACGGCTTCCCCACACGGGTTAACCTCGCAACACACCGCAAACTCGCAGGCTCATTCTTCAAAAGGCACGCAGTCACGACGCAAGGACAAGTCCTTGCGCGACGCTCCCACGGCTTGTAGGCACACGGTTTCAGGTACTATTTCACTCCGCTCCCGCGGTACTTTTCACCATTCCCTCACGGTACTATCCGCTATCGGTCACCAGGGAATATTTAGGCTTAGCGGGTGGTCCCGCCAGATTCACACAGGATTTCTCGGGCCCCGTGCTACTTGGGAATAATTCAAGTGAGCCGTCAATGTTTCAGCTACGGGGGTCTTACCCTCTACGCCGGACCTTTCGCATGTCCTTCGCCTACACCAACGGTTTCTGACTCACCTCACGGCCGGCAGACCATGAAAGAACAATCCCACAACCCCGTACATGCAACCCCTGCCGGGTATCACACACATACGGTTTGGCCTCATCCGGTTTCGCTCGCCACTACTCCCGGAATCACGGTTGTTTTCTCTTCCTGCGGGTACTGAGATGTTTCACTTCCCCGCGTTCCCTCCACACTGCCTATACATTCAGCAGCGGGTGACAGCCCATGACGACTGCCGGGTTTCCCCATTCGGACACCCCCGGATCAAAGCTCGGTTGACAGCTCCCCGGGGCCTATCGCGGCCTCCCACGTCCTTCATCGGTTCCTGGTACCAAGGCATCCACCGTGCGCCCTTAAAAACTTGGCCACAGATGCTCGCGTCCACTGTGCAGTTCTCAAACAACGACCAACCACCCATCACCCCGAGGCAGGAACCTCAAGTTCACTGGGGTCGGCAAGAAGGCTAGCCATACGGCCGTACCCTCAGACACCCAACAACGTGCCCGGCACCCTCAGCCCCCGAAGAGTCACGTTCCACGCCGAAGCAGTACTAGTGATCCCGGAATCCCGAGAGTGCCGAATAGTCAACGTTCCACCCATGAGCAACCAGCACCGGACATTCGCCGATGTACTGGCCCCTTGACCATCACTCCGAAGAGCTCCGGTAAGAAGTGCTCCTTAGAAAGGAGGTGATCCAGCCGCACCTTCCGGTACGGCTACCTTGTTACGACTTCGTCCCAATCGCTGGTCCCACCTTCGACAGCTCCCTCCCACAAGGGGTTGGGCCACCGGCTTCGGGTGTTACCGACTTTCGTGACGTGACGGGCGGTGTGTACAAGGCCCGGGAACGTATTCACCGCAGCAATGCTGATCTGCGATTACTAGCAACTCCGACTTCATGGGGTCGAGTTGCAGACCCCAATCCGAACTGAGACCGGCTTTTTGAGATTCGCTCCACCTCGCGGTATCGCAGCTCATTGTACCGGCCATTGTAGCACGTGTGCAGCCCAAGACATAAGGGGCATGATGACTTGACGTCGTCCCCACCTTCCTCCGAGTTGACCCCGGCGGTCTCCCGTGAGTCCCCAACACCCCGAAGGGCTTGCTGGCAACACGGGACAAGGGTTGCGCTCGTTGCGGGACTTAACCCAACATCTCACGACACGAGCTGACGACAGCCATGCACCACCTGTACACCGACCACAAGGGGGCGACCATCTCTGGCCGTTTCCGGTGTATGTCAAGCCTTGGTAAGGTTCTTCGCGTTGCGTCGAATTAAGCCACATGCTCCGCTGCTTGTGCGGGCCCCCGTCAATTCCTTTGAGTTTTAGCCTTGCGGCCGTACTCCCCAGGCGGGGCACTTAATGCGTTAGCTGCGGCACGGACAACGTGGAATGTTGCCCACACCTAGTGCCCACCGTTTACGGCGTGGACTACCAGGGTATCTAATCCTGTTCGCTCCCCACGCTTTCGCTCCTCAGCGTCAGTATCGGCCCAGAGATCCGCCTTCGCCACCGGTGTTCCTCCTGATATCTGCGCATTTCACCGCTACACCAGGAATTCCGATCTCCCCTACCGAACTCTAGCCTGCCCGTATCGACTGCAGACCCGGGGTTAAGCCCCGGGCTTTCACAACCGACGTGACAAGCCGCCTACGAGCTCTTTACGCCCAATAATTCCGGACAACGCTTGCGCCCTACGTATTACCGCGGCTGCTGGCACGTAGTTAGCCGGCGCTTCTTCTGCAGGTACCGTCACTCTCGCTTCTTCCCTGCTGAAAGAGGTTTACAACCCGAAGGCCGTCATCCCTCACGCGGCGTCGCTGCATCAGGCTTTCGCCCATTGTGCAATATTCCCCACTGCTGCCTCCCGTAGGAGTCTGGGCCGTGTCTCAGTCCCAGTGTGGCCGGTCGCCCTCTCAGGCCGGCTACCCGTCGTCGCCTTGGTGAGCCATTACCTCACCAACTAGCTGATAGGCCGCGGGCTCATCCTGCACCGCCGGAGCTTTCCACCACCAAGGATGCCCAAGGCAGTGAGTATCCGGTATTAGACCCCGTTTCCAGGGCTTGTCCCAGAGTGCAGGGCAGATTGCCCACGTGTTACTCACCCGTTCGCCACTAATCCCCGCCCGAAAGCGGTTCATCGTTCGACTTGCATGTGTTAAGCACGCCGCCAGCGTTCGTCCTGAGCCAGGATCAAACTCTCCGTGAATGTTTTCCCGTCATCGGGAGACACCACGAGAGCGGAACCGGGAGAGGAATAATCTCCCAGGTTCACAGCGTCCTCGCTGTGTGTATTTCAAAGGAACCTCAACCTCAGGCCATCACAGCCGTTGGTCGGGGTATCAACATATCTGGCGTTGACTTTTGGCACGCTGTTGAGTTCTCAAGGAACGGACGCTTCCTTCGTACTCACCCTCTCGGGCTTTCCTCCGGGCGTTTTCCCTTCGGTATTTCGTGTTTCCGACTCTACCAGATCCTCGCGGACCCGATTTCCTCGGTGCTTTCCGGTTCCCGGCCCGGCCTTTCGGCCTTTCCGTTTCCCTTTCGGCGTTTCCGACTTTATCAGAAGTTCTGAGCCGGATTTCCCGCCCCCCTCCGGTCCTCCGGGCACACAGTGGTGCCGGGCTCCGAAGCGGCGGTGTCCCCAAACGTACTGGAGCGGGGCGCCCGGATGCAAATCCGGGCGCCCCGCTCCCTCGTACGAGCTGACGCGGGGTCAGACCTCCACGACGACCGGGAGGATCATCGGCCGGCGCCGGTAGTTGTCCGAGACCCACTTGCCGACGGTGCGGCGGATGAGCTGCTGGAGCTGGTACGCCTCCAGCACGCCGTCCCTGGCCGCGCGCCCGATGGCGTCGTCGATCTTGGGCATCACACCCGCGAAGGCGGAGTCCTCGATGCCCGAACCGCGCGCCTGGATGTGCGGGCCGCCCGTGATCTTGCCCGTCGTCGAGTCCACGACGAGGTACACCGAGATGATGCCTTCCTCGCCGAGGATGCGACGGTCCTTGAGCGAGGACTCGGTCACGTCGCCGACCGAGAGGCCGTCCACGTACACGTAACCGGCCTGGACCTTGCCGCTGATGCGGGCGCGGCCGTCGATCAGGTCGACGGCGACGCCGTCCTCGGCGATGACGATGTGGTCATGCGGGACACCCGTGAGGGCGCCCAGCTCGGCGTTGGCCCGCAGGTGGCGCCATTCGCCGTGCACCGGCATCAGGTTCTTCGGCTTGCAGATGTTGTAGAAGTACAGCAGCTCGCCGGCCGAGGCGTGGCCCGAAACGTGCACCTTGGCATTGCCCTTGTGCACGACGTTCGCGCCCCACCGCGTCAGGCCGTTGATCACCCGGTACACCGAGTTCTCGTTGCCCGGGATGAGCGAGGAGGCCAGGACGACCGTGTCGCCCTGGACGATGCGGATCTGGTGATCGCGGTTGGCCATGCGCGAGAGCGCGGCCATCGGCTCGCCCTGGGAACCGGTGCAGACGAGCACCACTTCCTCGTCCGGCAGGTCGTCGAGCGCCTTGACGTCGACGATGAGTCCCGCCGGGACCTTGAGGTACCCGAGGTCGCGGGCGATGCCCATGTTGCGGACCATCGAGCGGCCGACGAAAGCGACCCGGCGGCCGTACGCGTGCGCGGCGTCCAGCACCTGCTGGATGCGGTGCACGTGGCTCGCGAAGCTCGCCACGATGATCCGCTTGCGCGCTCCGCCGAAGACCTGCCGCAGGACGCTGGAGATGTCCCGCTCGTGCGGCGTGAAGCCGGGAACCTCGGCGTTGGTCGAGTCGGTGAGGAGGAGGTCGATCCCCTCCTCGCCGAGGCGCGCGAAGGTCGTCAGGTCGGTGAGCCGGTGGTCCAGCGGAAGCTGGTCCATCTTGAAGTCACCGGTGTGCACGACCATGCCCGCCGGGGTGCGGATCGCGACCGCGAGGGCGTCCGGGATGGAGTGGTTGACCGCGATGAACTCGCAGTCGAAGGGACCGACCCGCTCGCGGTTCCCCTCGCGCACCTCCAGGGTGTACGGGCGGATGCGGTGCTCCTGGAGCTTCGCCTCGATGAGTGCGAGGGTCAGCTTGGAGCCGATCAGCGGGATGTCCGGCTTCTCGCGGAGCAGGTACGGCACCGCGCCGATGTGGTCCTCGTGACCGTGGGTGAGGACAATGCCCTCGATGTCGTTCAGCCGGTTCCGGATCGATGTGAAGTCCGGCAGGATCAGGTCGATTCCGGGCTGCTCCTCCTCCGGGAAGAGCACTCCGCAGTCGACGATCAGCAGACGCCCGCCGAATTCGAAGACCGTCATGTTGCGGCCGATCTCGCCGAGGCCGCCGAGCGGGGTGACCCGCAGGCCGCCTTCGGCAAGCTTCGGGGGCGGGCCCAGTTCAGGGTGCGGATGACTCAAAAGACTCTCCTCAACCACACACGCCACGTGCGGGGCACGTGGCGTGTGTGACGTTCGTGCTGTTGTGTGGACAGTGCCGTACCCGGGCCCGGTGGGCGCGGAGTCCTCCGCGCCCGCCCGGGGCCGGGCGGGCTATTCGGTTATGAAGTCTGTGGTGCGAGTTCTACCCCGCCGGCGGCCAGATCGATCTTGAGCTGGGCCGTCTCCTCCTCGCTCAGCCCCACCATCGGCAGCCGGAGCGGACCGCTCGGCCGGCCCTGGAGGGCCAGAGCGGCCTTCGTGGTCATGACACCCTGCGTGCGGAACATACCGGTGAAGACCGGCAGCAGCCGCTGGTGGATCTCCAGGGCCTTCTGTACGTCGCCCGCCAGGTGCGCGTCGAGCATCGCGCGCAGCTCCGGGGTCACGACGTGCCCGACGACCGAGACGAAACCGACCGCGCCGATCGACAGGAGCGGCAGGTTCAGCATGTCGTCGCCCGAGTACCAGGCCAGACCGCTGCGGGCGATCGCCCAGCCCGAGCGTCCCAGGTCGCCCTTGGCGTCCTTGTTGGCCACGATGCGCGGGTGCTCGGCGAGCCTGACCAGCGTCTCGGTGGAGATCGGGACCCCGCTGCGGCCCGGGATGTCGTAGAGCATGACCGGCAGCCCGGTGGCATCCGCGAGGGCCGTGAAGTGGTGCAGCAGCCCCTCTTGCGGGGGCTTGTTGTAGTACGGGGTCACCGCGAGCAGCCCGTGGGCGCCGACCGCCTCGGCGGAACGGGCCAGCTCGATGCTGTGGCGCGTGTCATTGGTCCCGACACCGGCGACGACATGCGCCCGGTCCCCCACTGCCTCCAGCACCGCCCGGACGAGATCGGCTTTCTCCGCGTCGCTGGTGGTGGGCGACTCCCCGGTGGTCCCGTTGACCACCAGGCCGTCGTTGCCCGCGTCCACCAGCTGCGCGGCAAGCTGCTGCGCGCCGTCGAGGTCGAGATCGCCGTCCGCCGTGAAGGGCGTGACCATGGCGGTGAGGACCCGCCCGAAGGGGGTCTGCGGAGTGGAGGTCAAAGCCATGGGTAACACGCTACTCGGTGCTCGGCTCCGCTCGGGCCCTCGGGGCGTCGCGGCGGGGGGACAGGGGCATCGGCTCAGAGGAACCCGACGCTGCGCGCTCGGGGGTTCACGCGGCGCCGGGCCCGTTCGGCCAGGCTAGTTGAACCATAGGAAAAGCCGCAATACGGACACTTTCCCTCCGGCCCGCACATGTGTGCCCGCCCCGGTCCGGACCCTGCCCCCGCACGCGATCGCGGCGGCTCAGGGAGCCATGCGGCCGTTCTTGTTGAAGGCCGCATGGGTGAGCGGCATGAGCCCCGCCCACAGCTCCTCCATCCGCTCGCCGACCATCTCGATCTCGCGCTGCGGGAAGCTCGGCACCTTCGCCAGCTCGTGCTGCGTGCGCAGGCCGAGGAAGTGCATGAGCGAGCGCGCGTTGCACGTCGCGTACATCGAGGAGTAGAGACCGACCGGGAGGACGGCGCGGGCGACCTCGCGGGCGACACCGGCGGCCAGCATCTCCTGGTACGTCTCGTACGCCTGCCGGTAGGACTCCTGCATCGAGCGCTCGGTGAGGGAGTGCTGCTCGGGGGTGCCGTCGACGAAGACGTACTTGCCCGGACGGCCCTCCTGGACGAGCTTGCGCTCGGGGCCCGGCACGTAGAAGACGGGCTGGAGCTCCCGGTAGCGGCCGGATTCCTCGTTGTAGGACCAGCCGACGCGGTGCCGCATGAACTCGCGGAAGACGAAGATCGGGGCGCTGATGAAGAAGGTCATCGAGTTGTGCTCGAAGGGGCTGCCGTGGCGGTCCCGCATCAGGTAGTTGATCAGGCCCTTGGACCGCTCGGGGTCCTTCTTCAGCTCGTCGAGCGACTGCTCGCCGGCGGTGGAGACCCGCGCGGCCCACAGCACGTCCTGGTCCGAGGCGGCGTGCTTGACCAGCTCGACCGAGATCTCGCTGCGGAACGTGGGTTTGACGGTCTCGGCGGGGGTCACCTGAGAGGTCTCGGTCACCGGCGGTGGTCCTTCCAATCGCTTCGTGGGGGCGGCGCCCACTCTACGGTCCGGGTACGACACCCCCCGATCGGAGGTCTCTCGTGACATTTTTCGCGGAAGCTCGCCAATACGGGCACCCCAGACGCCTCCCGCGCGTCTGTACGAGCAGGGCCGGTGTGTTCGGAAGCACACGGAGGCCGTAATCTGATATGCGGGTTTTCCGACTTCTTTCCGGACAGTCCGCACCCGTCCACGACGAGTTTCCGAGGAGAAGCGCCTTACATGTTCCGACGGCGTGAGCCTGTTCCCTTCACCTTCCTGGCCGATGCGGAGAAGTACCGCAGCAACGTCGAGCCCCCGCCCCGCGAGCGGGCCGACCGGGGCCAGCTCCTGGTGGGCGCGCTCGTGGGGCTGACCGTGGTCGGCGGCCTCGTGGGCAGCCTGCTCTTCGGCCTGCCGGCCCTCTCCGAGCAGACGGCCCCGCAACACACGCAGCACTCCGAGGCGTCCGATCCCCGCTGATCCGCTTCGCCTCCGCGCGTCCCCTGTGCGGGGATTCGTACAGGTGCTCGCCCAGACCCCCGGAGTGGTGAACCGCCGGGGGTCTCTGTAGCCTCACCGCTCACAACCCCCTGTCGCAACTCCCTGTGTGCGCGCGGAATGAGTGAGGAAACAGTCGTGCCCCTGCCCTTCCTGACGGCGGACCGCACTTTCGAGGAGGGCGCCGACGACGTCGCGCTGCCGTACCACGACCGCGACGTGTGGCGTCGCCCGTACCGCCCCGGGCCCTGGCGCGTGGCGCTCGCCGCGCTCGTCCTGCTGCTCGCCTCCTTCGTGCTCGTCGCCGCGCTCGCGATAGGTCTCGCCAAGAACACGAGCGGCGCGCTCGGTTCGGTGATCTTCGCGGCGGTGCTGATAGTCGGCGCGCTGCGCGGGCTGCGGATGGGCGCCTGGGTGAGCGCGCACGGCGTGCGCCGCACCGGTTTCCTGCGCACCCGTACGTACCCCTGGAGCCAGGTGGGCGCGGTGCGCACCGTGCAGCAGCCGGTCAGGGTCCTGGGGCTGCCGCGCAGCGTGCAGGGGCAGGCCGTCGTGCTGACGGCGCGGCGGCAGAGCGTCACGGGGCCGCTGCTCACGGACCACGGCGCGGACTTCCTCTCGCGCGCCGAGGGCTTCGAGCGCGCGGCGGACACGCTGGAGGCGTGGGCGGACGAGTACGTGACGGCGCAGCCGCCCGGGCGGCGCTGAGGCGCGGCTCGTACCCGTGTCCCGTAGCGGGATCAGGATGCGAGAAGGGGCGGGCGGCACAGGACGTGCCGCCCGCCCCTTTGCGCGTCCCGCGGCGCGTCAGTCAGCCGCGGGGGACGGTGCGGCGGCCCGCTCCTTGTCGTGCAGGCGCAGGGCGTGCTGCATGGCCTTGCGGGCGCGGGGGGTGTCTCGGGCGTCCTGGTAGGCGACGGCGAGGCGGAACCAGCAGCGCCAGTCGTCGGGGTGGTCCTCGGTCTCGGCCTTGCGGCGCGCGAAGACGGCGTCGGCCGACGCGCGGTCGATGCGGCCCGAGGGGGTGCGCTCCAGTTCGTCGGGCGGGAGGCCGCCCTCGGCGTCGAGCGCGGCGGCGAGGGCGTTGGCGCGCGTGACGAAGCGCGTGTTCTGCCACAGGAACCAGATGCCGATGAGCGGCAGGATCAGCACCGCGACGCCGAAGAGCACGGTGACCGCGGTGCCCTGCCGGATGAGCAGGACGCCGCGGTCGCCCGCGAGGACGAAGTAGAAGACGAGGACGAGGGCGGTGACCGCGTAGGTCAGCTTGGCGCGCATCGGGTTCCGCTCAGCTCAGGTCGAGGAAGTGTTCCAGGCCGAAGGTGAGCCCTGGGGTTTCCACGACGCGGCGTACGCCGAGCAGGATGCCCGGCATGAAGCTGCTGTGGTGCAGCGAGTCGTGCCGGATGGTGAGGGTCTCGCCCTCGGCGCCGAGCAGGACCTCCTGGTGGGCGAGGAGGCCGCGCAGCCGAACGGAGTGCACGGGCACGCCGTCCACCGAGGCGCCGCGCGCGCCGTCGAGCGCCGTCTGCGTCGCGTCCGGCATGGGGGCGCTTCCGGCGGCCTCGCGGGCCTCGGCGATGAGCTGCGCGGTACGCGCGGCGGTGCCGGAGGGCGCGTCGGCCTTCTTCGGGTGGTGCAGCTCGATGACCTCGACGGACTCGAAGTACGGCGCGGCCACCTGCGCGAACTTCATCGTGAGGACGGCGCCGAGCGAGAAGTTGGGGGCGATGAGGACGCCGGTGCCGGGGGTCTTCGCGAGCCGCTCGCGCACCCGCGTCAGGCGCTCCTCGGTCCAGCCCGTGGTGCCGACGACGGCGTGGATGCCGTGGTCGAGGCAGAAGGCGAGGTTGTCCATGACGGCGTCGGGGCGGGTCAGCTCGACGGCGACCTGGGCGCCCGCGTCGGTGAGCGCCGTGAGCGGGTCCTCCCGGCCTGTCGCGGCGACGAGTTCGAGGTCGTCGGCGGCCTCGACGGCGCGGACGGCCTCGGAGCCGATCCGGCCCCGGGCGCCGATGACGGCGACGCGCAGCTTGCTCATGTGGTGTCTTCCTCCGGGTGCGTACGGGGTCCGGGGCGGGTCGGGCGGCGTCGTGCGCGACGTCGCGTGGGGACGTCGCGACGTCGCGTGGGGACGTCGCGACGTCGCGTACGACGCCGGTGCCGCGCGACGCCGCGTCGTGTCGGGTCGACGACGCGGCGTCGCGCGGCGGTGCGGCCGGTGCGCGACGTCGCCCGGTTCCCGGTGCGACGTCGCGCGTCGCTCAGGCGACGGCCTCGTGCAGGCGCGCCGTCTGGCGCTCCTTGAGCGGCCCGATCACCGACAGCGAGGGGCGCTGACCGAGGATGTCACGTGCGACGGCGCGGACCTCGTCGGGGGTGACGGCGGCGATCTTCGCGAGCATGTCGTCGACGGAGAGCTGCTCGCCCCAGCACAGTTCGCTCTTGCCGATGCGGTTCATGAGCGCTCCGGTGTCCTCCAGGCCGAGGACGGTGGAGCCGGCGAGCTGGCCGACGGCGCGGCGGATCTCGTCGTCGTCGAGGCCGTGCGCGGCGACGGTCTCCAGCTCGTCGCGGCAGATCTTCAGGACGTCGTCGACCTGGCTGGGCCGGCAACCGGCGTAGACGCCGAAGAGACCGCAGTCGGCGAAGGAGGAGGTGTACGAGTACACGCTGTACGCGAGGCCGCGCTTCTCGCGCACCTCCTGGAACAGGCGCGAGGACATGCCCCCGCCGAGGGCCGTGTTGAGGACCCCGAGGGCCCAGCGGCGCTCGTCGGTGCGGGCGATGCCGGGCATGCCGAGCACGACGTGGGCCTGCTCGGTGCGGCGGTTCTGGACCTCAACGCGGCCCGCGGCCTTGATGAGCCGCGTGCCCTCGCGGGGGGCGAGCGGGACCGCGTCACCGCGGCCGAGGGCACCCGCGCGGTCGAAGGCGGCGCGTACCTGCCGTACGACCTTCGCGTGGTCGACGTTGCCCGCGGCGGCGACGACGAGGTGCGTGGGGTCGTAGTGGCGCTTGTAGAAGCGCGCGATCTGCTCGCGGCCGAGCGCGTTGATCGTGTCCACGGTACCGAGGACGGGGCGGCCGAGGGGCGTGTCGCCGAGCATCGTGTGCGCGAAGAGATCGTGCACGACGTCGCCCGGGTCGTCCTCGGTCATCGCGATCTCTTCGAGGATGACGCCGCGCTCGGCGTCGACGTCGGCGGCGTCCAGGGTCGAGCCCGTGAGCATGTCGCAGACGACGTCGATGGCGAGCGGCAGATCGGTGTCGAGCACCCGCGCGTAGTAGCACGTGTACTCCTTCGCCGTGAAAGCGTTCATCTCGCCGCCGACCGCGTCGAGCGCGGCGGAGATGTCGAGCGCCGTGCGGCGTCGCGTGCCTTTGAAGAGGAGGTGTTCGAGGTAGTGCGTCGCGCCGTTGAGCGTCGGGGTCTCGTCGCGGGAGCCGACGCCCGCCCAGATGCCGAAGGTCGCGGAGCGGACCGAGGGCAGGGTCTCGGTGACGACGCGGAGGCCGCCGGGGAGCGTGGTGCGGCGGACGATGCCGACGCCGTCCTTGCCGGGCAGGAGGGTCTGGGTGCGGGCCTTGGCGGTCCCGCCGGTTTCGGTGGTACGGGCGACGGCCCGCCCCTTGGTGGAGGGGCGGGCCGTCGTACGCGGACTGCGTGACGTCACTTGTCCGTGTCGTCCTTCTGCTCGTCGCCGTCCTCGCCCTCGATGACCGGGATGAGGGAGAGCTTGCCGCGCGAGTCGATCTCGGCGATCTCGACCTGGACCTTCTGGCCCACACCGAGGACGTCCTCGACGTTCTCCACGCGCTTGCCGCCGGCGAGCTTGCGGATCTGCGAGATGTGCAGCAGGCCGTCCTTGCCGGGAAGCAGGGAGACGAAGGCGCCGAAGGTCGTGGTCTTGACGACCGTGCCCAGGTAGCGCTCGCCGACCTCCGGCATCGTCGGGTTGGCGATGCTGTTGATCGTGGTGCGGGCGGCCTCGGCGGCCGGGCCGTCGGCGGCACCGATGTAGATGGTGCCGTCGTCCTCGATCGTGATCTCGGCGCCGGTGTCCTCCTGGATCTGGTTGATCATCTTGCCCTTGGGGCCGATGACCTCGCCGATCTTGTCCACGGGGATCTTGACGGTGATGATCCGCGGGGCGTTGGGGGACATCTCGTCCGGGGTGTCGATCGCTTCCATCATCACGTCGAGGATGTGGAGGCGGGCGTCCCGGGCCTGCTTCAGCGCGGCGGCCAGGACCGAGGCGGGGATGCCGTCGAGCTTGGTGTCGAGCTGGAGCGCGGTGACGAACTCCTTCGTACCGGCGACCTTGAAGTCCATGTCGCCGAAGGCGTCCTCGGCACCGAGGATGTCGGTGAGCGTGACGTAGTGCGTCTCGCCCTTGACCGTCTCGGAGATGAGGCCCATGGCGATACCGGCGACGGGGGCCTTGAGGGGCACACCGGCGTTCAGGAGCGACATGGTCGAGGCGCAGACGGAGCCCATGGACGTCGAGCCGTTGGAGCCGAGCGCCTCGGAGACCTGGCGGATCGCGTAGGGGAACTCCTCACGCGTCGGCAGGACGGGCACGAGGGCGCGCTCGGCGAGGGCGCCGTGGCCGATCTCGCGGCGCTTGGGGGAGCCGACGCGGCCGGTCTCGCCGGTGGAGTACGGCGGGAAGTTGTAGTTGTGCATGTAGCGCTTGCGGGTCACCGGGGAGAGGGTGTCCAGCTGCTGCTCCATGCGGAGCATGTTGAGCGTCGTGACGCCGAGGATCTGCGTCTCGCCGCGCTCGAAGAGCGCCGAGCCGTGGACCCGCGGGATCGCCTCGACCTCGGCGGCCAGGGTGCGGATGTCGGTGACGCCACGGCCGTCGATGCGCTTCTTGTCCTTGATCACGCGCTCGCGGACCACGGCCTTGGTGAGGGCGCGGTAGGCGGCGGAGATCTCCTTCTCGCGGCCCTCGAACTGCGGGAGCAGCTTCTCGGCGGCAAGGCCCTTGACGCGGTCCAGCTCGGCCTCGCGCTCCTGCTTGCCCGCGATGGTGAGCGCCTGGGCCAGCTCGCCGCGCACGGCGGCGGTGAGGGCCTCGTACACGTCGTCCTGGAAGTCCAGGAAGATCGGGAACTCGCCGGTCGGCTTGGCGGCCTTCGCGGCGAGGTCGGCCTGGGCCTTGCAGAGCACCTTGATGAAGGGCTTCGCGGCGTCCAGACCGGCGGCGACGACCTCCTCGGTCGGGGCGGTGGCGCCGCCCGCGACGAGCTGGATCGTCTTCTCGGTGGCCTCGGCCTCGACCATCATGATCGCGACGTCGCCGTCCTCCAGGACGCGACCGGCGACGACCATGTCGAAGACGGCGTCCTCCAGCTCGGTGTGCGTCGGGAAGGCGACCCACTGGCCCTTGATGAGGGCGACACGGGTGCCGCCGATGGGGCCGGAGAAGGGGAGGCCCGCGAGCTGCGTGGAGCAGGAGGCGGCGTTGATCGCGACCACGTCGTAGAGGTGGTCGGGGTTGAGCGCCATGATCGTCTCGACGACCTGGATCTCGTTGCGCAGGCCCTTCTTGAAGGACGGGCGCAGCGGGCGGTCGATCAGGCGACAGGTGAGGATCGCGTCCTCGGAGGGGCGGCCCTCCCGGCGGAAGAAGGAGCCGGGGATCTTGCCGGCCGCGTACATCCGCTCCTCGACGTCCACCGTGAGGGGGAAGAAGTCGAGCTGGTCCTTGGGGTTCTTGGACGCGGTCGTGGCCGAGAGGACCATCGTGTCGTCGTCCAGGTACGCGACGGCGGACCCTGCGGCCTGCTTGGCGAGGCGGCCCGTCTCGAAGCGGATGGTGCGGGTGCCGAAGGAACCGTTGTCAATGACGGCTTCGGCGTAGTGGGTCTCGTTCTCCACCAGGGGATTCTCCGTTTACGTCTCGTCTTCGCGCGGCCTCGCCCGTGTGGCGGGTCGCGGGGTGCGGGTCCCTCCGGGGAGGGGCGCGCGGGGGTGCGGGGCCCTCCGGGAGGGTCGCGCTTGCGGGTCCCTTGGGGGGACGCGCGGGGTGCGGGTTCCCTTACGGGGACGCGCGGGGTGCGAGTCCCCCTGGCGGAGGACGCGCGGGGTGCGAGGTCCGCGTCCGGGTGGGGCGCGGGTCTCGCGGCGCGGAGCCCCTCCGGGGAGGGGGCGCGGGGTGCGGCCCGGTGGGGGTCGCGGTGCGGTCCGCCCGTGGCGGGTCGCGGTGCAGCCGGTGGAGAAGCGGCTCCTGGTTGCTGGCCGGTCTTCGATCGAAGCACCCGGGGGCTCTGGCTCTGCGGGCCGTGCTCCGTACGGGCCTGGGAGGCTGTACGGGGACGGGCGGGCCGTAGGGGCCGTGCTCGGCCTGGGGGCCTTGCGCGGGCTACGGGTCTGCTCGGCCTGGCCCGGCTTGCGGCCTTGCTCGGTCCGGGGACCCAGCTCGGCTTACGGGCCTTGCCAGGTCTGCGGGCCTTGCCAGGTCTGCGGGCCGTTTCCGGCCTTGCGTGCCTGTGGGCCTTTCCGGGGGCCACTACCGAGGACCGGCGGCGGCGTGGAGTCGCTTCCCCTGTTCATTTGTTTGCGTACGGGGTCCAGCCTACAAACTGAGCGGTCCCTGTCGCACGTACGACAAAAGGAGCGGTTCCCTGTGCAGGGGAACCGCTCCCTTCACGACGACCTCAGCGGGCGCCCGCCGCACCGCGGCGGATGCCGAGGCGCTCGACGAGCACGCGGAAGCGCGCGATGTCCTTCTTGGCCAGGTACTGGAGCAGCCGGCGGCGCTGGCCGACCAGAATGAGCAGGCCACGACGGGAGTGGTGGTCGTGCTTGTGCGTCTTGAGGTGCTCGGTCAGGTCCGAGATCCGGCGCGAGAGCAGAGCGACCTGCACCTCGGGAGAACCGGTGTCACCCTCCTTGGTGGCGAACTCGCCCATGATCTGCTTCTTCGTGGCGGCGTCGAGCGACACGCGATCTCCTAGTGAATCCAATGAGCCACCGAGTGCCCCGGGTCTGCATCGCCGGGGAGCTTCCGTTACTCGGGAGGCGGGGCGCGCTGGGCGCTGCTCCCAGAGATTCCGGGAGCGCGTACACATACGGCCGATGTCAAGGTTAGCAGGGTGGGAGGGGGTGGGGTTTCGGGGGTGGTGGGGGGAGGTTTCGGGCGGGGTGGGGGGTCGGGGGCGCGGCAGGGTGGCGGGGGTTACGGCGGGGTGGGTGGTTGTCGGGGTGCGCCGGGGGCCGGGGGGGGCGGGACGCGACCGCTCGGAGGCGTGGTGGCGTCGCGGAGGGGGCGGTGGGCTGGGCGCAAGGGGGGCGGGCGGCGCGGCGGAGACGTGCGACGGCGCGGTGCGGCGCGAGGCACGAGGTGTCCGTACGGATTATTTACGCGGCGTGACGGCGGGGGGCTCGGGTGGGGCCCGAACGGCACGGTCGGAGGGGTGAGCGGCAGAGGTGGGGCCGTAATGACCGGAAAGGGTGACCCGTCAAGGTTCCGGGAGCCGCGTCACCCGCTTTGTCATACAGCCTGCCGAATCGCGTACGTGGCGCGCCCGCTGCAAGTACGCTGAGGCCGCTCGTCGTTGGCGCGCGCTCCGCGCGCCGCCTGCGGGCGCGTTGGGCACAGGACCACTTCGGGGAAGGGCCAGTCATTCATGTCCGAGGAGCACGAGGCCACGGCACCGGCCGCGCCGGTGGAGCTGGACGAGGAGACGAAGGCGCGCAAGGAGCGGGAGAAGAACGAGCTGTACTCCCTCGACATCTCGGGTGTCGAGTGGATCGGCCCGCCCGGTACCTCGCCCGACGAGGAGCGTGTCGAGATCGCCTACCTGCCGGGAGGCGGCGTGGCCATGCGGTCCTCACTCGACCACGACACCGTGCTGCGCTACACGGAGGCCGAGTGGACCGCTTTCGTGCTCGGCGCGCGTGACGGCGAGTTCGACCTCGCGTAACCCGATGGTGTGAAGGCCGGGACCCAAAACGGGCGCCCGGCCTTCGCGTTGTCCGGCCTCCTGACGCAAGTCACCCCTCCGTGACGCGCTTTCGCAGTGCTCACCCATGGCGCGCGGGCCGGTCGACGTGGGCGTGTGACCGCCTCAACTCGGGAACACGTCGCGTGACTTCAGGAGATCATCTCGCGGGAAGGCGGCTCAATGGTCACCCGATGCGCGTGGACAGCCCTGCTATTCGGCATACGTGATGACTAGTCTGGTGTCGGGCGCGCTGCGGGACCTTCCCGGTCCACGGAGCACGCCACGGGGGGGGGCCGGTTCTCCAGGCCCACGAACACGGCGGGGGAACGTGACGCCGCCACCCCGACGCACGAGTGCCGATTCACCTGGAGGAGCTGTGAGCAGCGACCGGGACGCGTATCGCGGGGGCCGCTCGGCTTCCGGCGCTGACCACGAGGAATCCGCCGTCGAGACCACCGGCGAGTTCCGTTTCGACCAGTCGACCGCCTGGTACACGGCCACGGCGGCGTCGAGCGACGAGAACACGAGCCACGAGGCACCGGGCCGCGAGGAACCGGCCGACGACGCATCGCACGGCGACGAACGCGACCACAGCGGCGCCGAGCAGAAGAGCGCGACGGAGGACTGGCGGGCCGGGGCTTCGGCGGACACGCCCAGCCGGGATCTCCTCGGGGAGCGGGCGGGGAACGAGTCCGACGCGAGGCCAGTCGGGGGTGACGCCTCTTGGACGGCGACGTCGCTCGGTGGACTGGCGGGACTGCCGTTCGGGACCGGTTCCGGCACCGAGGGGGGCGACGGGTCCATCGGGGCCGCGTTGCCCTGGACCGGTCTGGGGGGCGGAGGCGCGGAGCGCGCCGAGGAGAAGAGGCGCGACGTCGCGGCGGACGGGGACGGTGACGGGGCACGCGACGTGGCCCACAACGACGCGGCCGACGACGAGGAACGTCGCGCTGTGACGGAGCCCGACGAGACGCGACGTCGCGACGAGAGCCAGGCCGACGGCGCGCTGCGCGAGGTACGCGACGTGGCATATGCGACGCCGCGCGACCACGACGCGACGGACGACGGCGCGACATCGGACGCGGACGCCGCTACGTCCCCGCCGGAAGCACCGGACGCTGCGCTGCCGGGCGACGTGACACCGAGCGAGTCCGTTCGGGACGACGCAGCGGCACGAGACGAGGCGGCGGGGGACGAAGCGACGCGAGACGACGCGGCGGCCGATGTAGCGGCACCCGACGACGCCGCGTCGCGGGACGAGTCCGCGCCAGTCCCGGGGGAGGTGCACGAGGACTACTTCATGCTGCCGCCCATGCCGTCGACGCCACCGGCCGCGACGGGTTTCACTCCCCCGCCCGGCTCTCTGTCCGCGGTCCCGCGTCTCCCGGAGGGCAGCGGTTTCGTGCCGGCCGATTCGCCCGCGCAAGGCGGCGACCTGGAGAGCGGCGACACGATGCGCTTTTCGCTTCCCTCCGCACGACGCGCACAGGACGCGGCGCGCGGGCACGACGCGTCGACGCCGCGCGACGTGGACGACGCGACGACGCATGGCACGGCACCCTTCGGCGACGTCGCGGGGCGCGACGTATCCGACACGGAACGACGCGACGTCGCGGGCACGGAGGCGGGCGACGTCGCGGACGCGGCGGGCGTAGGACCAGGCGACGGCGCGCACGCGGCCGACGCCGTATCGCGCGACGCGGCCGACGAGGGATCGCGCGACGCGAGCGAGGTAGAACAGCGCGACGTAGCGGGTACGGGGCCGCGCGACGCCGCCCAGGCGGCTGGCGCCGAACCGGGCTATGTTGCGGACGCTGCGGGTACGCGGTCCGGCGACGTCGCGCCGTCGGGGTACGGGACGGCGGGCGACGTCGCGGCGGCGCCGCGCGATGCGGAAGAGGACCACGAGTGGGCCCGCCCCACGACGCCGCCCGGCGGCCTGGCGCTGCCTCCCTCCTTCGCGCTCGCCCACGGCGCGTCGTCCGACGCCGCGCCGTACGACGACGCGCAAGCGGAAGCGAGCGGCGACGTCGAGGACGCCACGCCGCAGGACGACGCCCTGGTCGACGCCACCCCGGCCGACGACGCGCCGTCCACGGAGCACGAGGCCGCGCCGCAGACGACCTCGCCGCCGCAGGATGCCGCGCCGCCGCGCCCCCTGGTGCCGCCGCAGACGCGGCGACCGTGGCCGCCGCCGTCCCTCGCCGGGCAGGACCTCCCGGGGCTCGTCCCGCCGCCGCACGCCAACGTCGCGCGCAAGGAGAAGGAGGCCGACGCGGAGGCACCGTCACGAGACACGTCGCGTCCCGGGCCGGGGGACGGCTACGGCTTCCCCCGATCCGATACGCCGCGTACGGGATACGGCTTCCCCGGGGCCTCCTCCCCCGCCGGGGCCTCCCCCGGCGCACAGCCCGGGTACGGATTCCCGCCGCGCGGCGCCGAGGACGGCTACGGCTATCCGGCCCCCGCCGCCGACACGCCGCCGACCGATCCGTCGTCGGCCGGTCCGCCGCCAGCCGGTCCGTCACCCGTCGGCCCGTCGCCAGCCGGCCCGTCGCCGGCCGGTTCAGCCCCAGTCGGGCCGTCGCCCGCCGGCCCGTCGTCGGCCGGTCCAGCGCCAGTCGGCCCGTCGCCGGTCGATCCCCAGACCACGCGCCTGCACCGGGTGCGCCCCGCGACGCCGCCCGCCGACGTACCCGCGCCCGAAGCCCCCGTGGCACCCGAGAGCGGCGCGACGCCGGAGGCCGCGCCGGTCGCGCCCCCGCCCGTACCGGCGCAGCCCTTGCCGCCGCAGGTGGCCCCCGCGCCGCACGCACCGGACGCGTCGCCCGGCGTGCCGCAGGCGGGCGCGCGCTGGGACGTGGCGCAGCCGCCGCGGCCGCCCCAGCAGGGGCAGGACCCGCGGCTGCCGGCGCAGGCCGGGCCGGAGCAGGGGGCCGGGCCCGCGGACCCGCGGCTCGGGGCGGCGTGGCCGCAGCCGATGCAGCACGACCAGCGGCAGCGCACCCACCCGGGGGCGCCGCTCGGGTACACGGCAGCCGTCGAGTTGTCCTCGGACCGGTTGTTGCGCGGCAACAAGCAGAAGGCGCGCAGCAGTCGTCCGGCGGGTGGCGGCTCGCGGTTCCGGATCGGGGGGCGCAAGGAGGAGGCGGAGCGGCAGCGCAAGCTCGGGCTGATCCGTACCCCCGTCCTGTCCTGCTACCGGATCGCCGTCATCAGCCTCAAGGGCGGCGTCGGTAAGACCACCACGACGACGGCGCTCGGCGCGACGCTCGCCTCGGAGCGGCAGGACAAGATCCTCGCGATCGACGCGAACCCGGACGCGGGAACGCTGGGACGTCGCGTACGGCGCGAGACCGGCGCGACCATCCGCGACCTGGTGCAGGCGATCCCGCATCTGCACAGCTACATGGACATCCGCCGCTTCACCTCGCAGGCGCCCTCGGGCCTGGAGATCATCGCGAACGATGTGGACCCGGCGGTCTCGACGGCGTTCAACGATGAGGACTACCGGCGCGCGATCGATGTCCTGGGGCGGCAGTACCCGGTGATCCTCACGGACTCCGGTACGGGGCTGCTCTACAGCGCCATGCGCGGCGTCCTCGATCTGGCCGATCAGCTGATCATCGTCTCGACGCCCTCCGTGGACGGGGCGTCGAGTGCGAGCACGACGCTCGACTGGCTCGCGGCGCACGGGTACGCAGATTTGGTCGCGCGGAGCATCACGGTCATCTCCGGGGTGCGCGAGACCGGCAAGATGATCAAGGTCGACGACATCGTGTCGCACTTCCGGACACGGTGCCGGGAGGTCGTGGTCGTACCGTTCGACGAGCATCTCGCGGCGGGCGCGGAGGTCGATCTCGACATGATGCGGCCGAAGGTGCGCGAGGCGTACTTCGACCTCGCGGCCGTCGTCGCCGAGGACTTCGCGCGCCACCAGCAGGCGCAGGGGCTGTGGACCTCGGACGGGAACCCTCCCCCCGTCGCCGCTCCCCCGCTGCCGGGTCAGGTCCCGCAGCAGGCACCCCAGCCGCCCCAGGCGGGCGCACCGTACGGTGCGGGGCAGCCGGGTACGGGACACCCGGGTACGGGACACCCGGGTACGGGGCAGCCCGCCACGGGGCAGGCAGGCGCGGCGAGGCCCGGCGTGCCGCAGGCCGGCGCACCGTATCCCGGGATGCGGCAAGGCGGGGCGCCGCGACCTGGCGGGCCGCGACCTGGCGGGCCGCAAGCCGGTGTGCCGTATCCGCGGTCGGGGGCCCAGCCCGCACCCGGAGCCGCGCTGCCGCCCGCCACTCCCCCGGCCGGCGGCGCACGCGACGCGGGGCACGTCGCGCAGCCCCCGCACGCGACGTACCCGCCACCGCCGAACGCGGCGTACCCGCAGCAGCCGAACGCGACGTATCCCCCGCAGCCCCCGGCGGCGTACCCGCAGCAATCCGGCGCGGCCTACCCGCAGCAGCCCGGTGCGGCGTACGCTCCGCAGCCCGCCGCGGCATACCCGCCGTGGCCCGATGCCGCGTATCCCGCTCAGCCGGGCGCGGCATCGCCGCAGCCGCCGACTGGGCCCGGGGGGCCGTACGGCGCTCAGCCGCAGCCGCAACCCGGGGCTCCGCAAGCGCCCCAGCCCGGGGCTCCGCAGCCGCCCCAGCCGGGAGCTCCACAGCCGCCCCAGTCGGGCGCGGCCCCTGGCCCCTACGGGGCGCGGCCCCAACCAGGCACGCCGCCTGCCCCGTACGGAGCACAGCCCCAACCAGGCACGCCACCTGCCCCGTACGGAGCACAGCCCACACCCGGCGCAGCGCCGGGCCAGCACGTAGCCCAGCCCCAACCCGGCGCAGCGCCAGGCCCGTACGCGGCCCAGCCGCAACCCGGCGCGGCTCCGTACCCGTACCCGTATCCGCCGCAGCCCCAGCCTCCCGCGCAGCCGGCGGCCGGGCCGGGGGCGGCGTACGGGTATCCGGGGCAGGCGCAGCCCGCGCCGTACGGGTATCCCGGGCCGCAGCAGGGAGCGCCCGCGCCTGGCGCGAATCCGTCGGCGTACGCCGGACCGACGGAGGGCGCGCAGGAGCCGCCGGACGAGGCGGACGGCGCGGGCGGGAACGAGGCGCAGTGGCCCCCGCAGCCTCCGTCCGCCACCTGAACACCCCCCTTACCGGGGAGGTTTCAGCGGACTAGACCAATGAGGGCCCGTACCGGTCAAATGGTGCGGGCCCTCGGCCGTTGTCGCAGGCCACACAGTGTTCACGCATCGTTGACATGTTTAGACCAGCGCTGGTAGACACTCACATCACCCCAACGGCTCACAGTAATGCGCCAGTTAACGAAGCGCGAGCGATGACACGAGGTCAGCGGCCCATGAGCAGAGCAGATCAGTACGGCAGAGCACTACCAGCGGGGCCGATGCCCGGACGTCGCGTGCGTGGCCGGTTCCGGCTCGTCGCGGCGGCCGGGATCGCGGCGCTCTCGCTCACCGCGGGACTCGCCACGCCGTTGAGCCCCGCGACGGCACCGGCAGCCGCGGCCGACAAGGAGACGACGCTGACCGTCGCGCTCGCGCAGAGCGTGGACTCGCTGAGCCCCTTCCTCGCGACGCGCCTCGTCAGCACCAGCGTCTCCCGGCTGATGTACGACTTCCTGACCAATTACGACGCCAAGGACAACCACGTCATACCCGGGCTGGCCACCAAATGGTCAGCATCAAAGGACAAGTTGACCTGGACGTACGAGATCCGGTCGAACTCGAAGTGGTCGGACGGGGAGCAGGCGACAGCCGAGGACGCCGCCTGGACCTTCAACAAGATGATGACGGACGAGGGCGCGGCCACCGCGAACGGCAGTTTCGTCACCAACTTCAAGAAGGTGACGGCGCCCAGCAAGGACAAGCTCGTCATCGAGCTGAAGAAGCCGCAGGCGACCATGACGGCGCTGGACGTTCCGATCGTGCCCAAGCACGTATGGGAAAAGGTCGGTGATCTGTCGAAGTTCAACAACGACCAGAAGTTTCCGATCGTCGGGAACGGGCCGTTCATCCTGACGGGCTACAAGGTCGACAGCTACGTCAAGCTCAAGGCCAACAAGGACTTCTGGCGGGGCAGCCCGAAGTTCGACAACATCGTCTTCCGGTACTACAAGGACCAGGACGCCGCCGTCGCGGCGCTCCGCAAGGGCGAGGTCTCGTTCGTCGCGGGCAGCCCCGCGCTGACCCCCGCGCAGGCGCAGTCGCTCAAGGGTGCCTCGAACATCAAGGTCAACGACGGCCCCGGGCGGCGGTTCTACGCCATCGCCACGAACCCGGGCGCGCGGACCAAGGACGGCAAGAAGTTCGGCACGGGCGACCCCTCGCTGCTCGACGAGAAGGTCCGGCACGCGCTGTTCATGGCCGTCGACCGCAAGGCGATCGTCGACCGGGTCTTCCAAGGACAGGCGGTCGAAGGCGCGGGGTACATCCCGCCGCGCTTCGGCGACTACGCCTGGCAGCCCTCGGCCGACCAGGACCTGAAGTACGACCCCAAGGCCGCGGCGAAGCTGCTCGACGAGGCGGGCTACAAGAAGAACGGTGACGGCAAGCGCGTCGGCAAGGACGGCAAGCCGCTCTCGTACCGCATGCTGTGCCACGCGACGGACCCCAACGACCGCGCCGTCAGCAAGTACTTGCAGGAGTGGTGGGGCGATCTCGGCATCGGCCTCAAGGTCGACTGCCTCGACAACGTGACCGACCCCTGGGTCGCCGGCGACTACGACCTCGCCTTCGACGGCTGGTCCGTCAACCCCGACCCGGACTTCGTCCTCTCCATCCACACTTGCGCGGCACTGCCCACGAAGCCGAAGGCGGTCTCGGCGAGCGACAACTTCATCTGCGACAAGAAGTTCGACGATCTGTACGACAAGCAGCTCGCCGAGTACGACCCCGCCAAGCGCGCGGACCTCGTCAAGCAGATGGAGTCACGGCTGTACGACACGGGCTACATGAACGTGATGGCGTACCCGAACGCCGTCGAGGCGTACCGCACCGACCAGATCAAGTCGATCGAGACCATGCCCACGGCCGCAGGCAACATCTACGGCCAGGACGGCTACTGGAGCTGGTGGTCGGCCGTCCCCGCCGGGGGCGCCACCTCCGGCGCGACCGGTGACAACGCTTCCTCGGACTCGGACTCCGGCTCCAACACCGGACTCTGGATCGGGATCGGCGTCGTGGTCGTCCTCCTCGTCGGCGGCGGAGTGTTCTTCGGGATGCGGCGGCGCGCGACGGCCTGGGACCGCGAGTAGCGGATGACGCCGCAGGGTGGCGTCGGGACGGCACGGTGGATGTCGCGGTGCCGTCGCGACGCCGCGACGCCGCGGTGACGCGACGTGGGGCGGTACGGGGCGTCGGCGGCGCGGTGAGCGTCAGGCACCGCAGCGGGCGGCGCCCCGTCGTCCCGGCGACGTCGCGGCGACGCGTCGGCGGGCCGTGGCGGGCAACGTCGCGGCGTCGCGCGGCGCGTGGGACGGCCCGGGCGGCGTACGCGACGTCGCGACGTTTTCGCAGGTCGCACGCGACGTGGCATAGGCGACGTCGCGTCGGCCACGTACGTACCGCTCGACGTCGCGCACGCGACGTACCGCCCCCGCCCACGACGTACCGCCGCGTCGCGCAGCCCGCGCCTCGCGCCCCGCGTCACGTACCGCCCCCGTCGCCGCCCGCGACGTACCGCCTTCTCCGGAGCCGTCGGCGCACCGCGCGCCGGCGTCGCTCCCCTCCGTCCGGTCCTCCTCCCCGCGCCGCGCCCCGCGCTTCGGCGCCTCGCGGAAGGACGCCCCACTCAGCGGAAGACCGATCAGCCCATGAGCACCGAAAGCACCTCCGCGCTCGCGGGGGACCCCGGCGGCGCGGTCGCGGCTCCTGCCGCGGCCACGCCCCGTGGCCCCCGACGGCGCTCGGGAACGGGATATCTGCGCTACGTGGCGGGCAAACTGCTCGGCGCGGTCGTGTCCCTGTTCGCCGTACTCGTCACCAGTTTCTTCCTCTTCCGGCTCATCCCCGGAGACCCGGTCAAGGCCATGACCGGCGGCAAGCAGGTCTCCCAGGAGCAGCTCGACTCGATGCGCCGGGAGTTCGGGCTCGACCTCCCGTTGTGGCACCAGTTCACCGACTACTGCGGCAAGGCGCTCACCGGGGACCTCGGGACCTCGTACCAGTTCCACACGCCCGTCATCGACAAGATCGCCGAGGCGCTGCCCGCGACGCTGCTGCTGACCGGGACCGCGTTCGTGCTGTACACGGCGCTCGGTGTCTGGCTCGGTTCGCGGGGCGCGTGGCGGCACGGGCGGTTCGGGGACCGTTTCCACACGGCCTTCGCGCTCACGTTGTACTCCGTGCCGTCCTTCTGGCTCGGTCTGCTGCTGATCATCGTCCTGTCGGTGGGCATCGGGCCGATCCCCGGCATGTTCCCGACCGGGGGCATGGAGACCGGGGGCAAGGAGGGCTTCGCGTACTTCACGGACGTCGCCCACCACATGGTGCTGCCGGTCCTCACGCTCGTCGCGGTCGAGTACGCGCGCACGCTGCTCGTCATGCGGTCCTCGCTCCTCGACGAGATGGGCAGCGACTACCTGACGACGGCGCGCGCCAAGGGCCTGCGCGACGACAACGTGCGGCGCAAGCACGCTGTGCCGAACGCGATGCTGCCCACCGTGACGCTCCTCTTCGTCAACCTCGGCAACACCGTCGCCGGGGCGATCCTCGTCGAGACGGTCTTCTCCTGGCCGGGTCTCGGCGGGCTCTTCTACCAGGCGCTGAGCATTCCCGACCTGCCGCTCGTGCAGGGGCTGTTCTTCGTCTTCGCCGCAGCGGTGATCGTCATGAACACCCTCGCCGACCTGATCTATCCGCTGTTCGATCCCCGGGTGGGCCGATGACGACCGACACGACAGACGTGGCCACGCCGCGCGACGGCGCGTCCCCCGAGCCGGACGACGCGGCGCACGTCGCGTCGCCGCGCGCGCTCGCGTGGGCGCGGCGACGTCGCGCGCTCGCCGACTTCTGGCGCACGTTCCGTACGCACCGCAGCGGCCTCGTCGGCCTCGTCGTGCTGCTGCTCATCGCGGTGCTCGCGCTCGCGGCCCCGCTGCTCGTCGGGAGCGACTCGCGCAGCGTCACCGAAGCCCCCGGCAAGTCGCTGGAGTCGCCGAGCGGACGCTTCCCGCTCGGGACCGACCAGTTCGGGCGCAGTCTGCTCGCGCTGATGGTGTGGGGCGCCCGCGTGTCGCTCGCGGTCGGGCTGCTCGCGGCGGTGCTCACCGTCGCGATCGGGACGCTCGTCGGCGTCACGGCGGGGCACTTCAAGGGCTGGTACGCGACGGTGATCATGCGCGTCACCGACTGGTTCCTCGTCATGCCGACGCTGGTCCTGGCCATCGCGCTCGCCACCGTCCTCGACCGCTCCATCTGGACGACGATCCTCGCCATCGGCGTCACGACGTGGCCGACGACCGCGCGACTGGTGCGGGCGCAGACGCTGTCCGTCGAGTCGCGCCCCTACATCGAGCGGGCCAGAGCGCTCGGCGGCGGGCACAAGCACGTCATGCTGCGGCACGTCCTGCCGAACGTCATGCCGCTCGTGCTCGCCCAGACGACCCTGGTGATCTCGAACGCGATCCTCACCGAGGCGACGCTCGCCTTCCTCGGACTCGGCGACCCGATCATGGTGTCCTGGGGCGGGCTGCTCCAGGACGCGCGCGACGCGGGCGCCGTCAGCTCGGGCGACTGGTGGTACCTCGCGCCCCCCGGCCTCGCGATCGCGCTCGTGGCCCTCGCCTTCACCCTGTGCGGACGCGCCATCGAGTCCGTGCTCAACCCCAAGCTGGGGGACCGACGATGACTGAACCGACCACGCGGGGCACGCAGGCCCCCGCTCCCTCGCAGGCGACGGACGCCGGAGCGCGGGACGCGACGTCGCGCGGCGACGCGACGGTGTCCGATGACGCGACGTCGCGCACGGGCGCGGAAGGCGACGCGACGTCGCGGGGCGAGGGCGACGCGACGTCGCGGGACACGTCGCGTCCGCTGCTCGACGTGCGCGACCTGCGCATCACGTACGGGAGCGGCGCGCGCGCCGTGCCGGCGGTGCGCGGCGTCGACCTCACACTGCGCGCGGGCGAGAAACTCGGCATCGCCGGGGAGTCCGGCTGCGGCAAGTCGACGCTCGCGATGGCCCTGCTGCGGCTGCTGCCGCCGGGGGCGACGCTGGAGGGCGAGATCCTGCTCGACGGCGAGGACGTCCGCACGATGGCGTGGGGGCGGCTGCGCGCCGTGCGCTGGGCGGGCGCGTCGATCGTCTTCCAGGGCGCGATGCATTCGCTCAACGCCGTCCACCGCATCGGCGACCAGATCCTCGAACCGATCCTCCTACACCGCCTGGCGGGCCCCGAGGAGGGGCGACGTCGCGTCAAGGAGCTGCTGCGGCACGTCGGTCTACCGGTGTCGCGCGCGACGGCGTATCCGCACGAGCTGTCCGGCGGGCAGCGGCAACGCGTCATGATCGCCATGGCGCTCGCCTGCGATCCGCGGCTGATCATCGCCGACGAGCCGACCACGGCGCTCGACGTCATGATCCAGGCCCAGATCCTCCGGCTCATCGAGGGCCTGGTGGCGGAGAAGGGCATCGGCCTCGTCATGATCAGCCACGACCTGGCGGTGCTCGCCGACACGTGCGACCGGCTCGCGATCATGTACGCGGGGCGCGTCGTCGAGGAGGGTCCCGCGCGCGAGGTGTACGCGCAGGCGATACATCCCTACGGCGCGGCGCTCTCCGGCGCGTTCCCGCGCATCGGCGACCCGGCGTCGCGCTTCGCCCCGCGCGGTCTGCCGGGCGACCCGCCGGACCCCGCGTCGTTGCCGACGGGGTGCACCTTCCATCCGCGGTGCCCCGTCGCGCTGCCCTCCTGCGCGACGGAGCCGCAGCCGCTGCGCGCGGCGGGGCCGGGACGTCGCGCGGCGTGCGTACGGGTCGACGAGGGGTTCGAGGAGGCGTCGGACGGGGCGACGTCGCGGGGCGGGAAGCCGGTGCCGGGCGACGCGACGTCGGACAGGACGACGGCGCCGGGCGAGGCGACGCCGGACGGGGCGACGGCGCCGGGCGACGCGACGTCGCGAGATGGCGAGGACGTGCCGGGCGCCGCGACGCCGCGTAGGGGCGCGGAAGACGACACGACGTCGCGGGACGACGCGACATCGCATGACGGCGCGGCGGACGACGCGACGTCGCGTACGGCCAACGGCGCGACGTCGCGCTCTGGCGACGCGCGCGACGCGGCGTCAGGGCCCGGGGACGCGGGGCACGACGGTGCCGACGAGGCGAGGAGCACGCAGGCATGAGTACGACCACGCGGGAGCAGGCCCTGCTCGGGGCGCGGGACCTGGGCATCACGTTTCCCGGGCGACGTGGCGCGCCGCGTGCGCGTGCCGTCGACGGGGTGAATCTCGACATCGGCAAGGGCGAGATCGTCGCGCTCGTCGGGGAGTCCGGCTGCGGCAAGACGACGCTCGCGCGCTCCCTCCTGGGCCTCGTCCCGCCGACCGAGGGGCGGATCACCTTCGCGGGCGAGCCGCTCTCGTACAGCTCACGGGCACTGCGCGCCTACCGCAAGCGGGCCCAACTGGTGCTCCAGGACCCGAGCGGCTCGCTCAACCCGCGCCACACCGTGTACGACGCGGTGGCCGAGGGGCTGCGCATCCACCGCACGCCGGGCGACGAACGCACCGCCGTCGCGCGGGCGCTCTCGCTCGCCGGACTGCGCCCGCCGGAGCGGTTCTTCCTGCGCTACCCGCACGAGCTGTCCGGCGGGCAGCGGCAACGCGTCGTCATCGCCGGCGCGCTCGCCCTGGAGCCGGAGCTGATCGTCGCGGACGAACCCGTCGCCTCGCTCGACGCGTCGGTGCGCGGGGAGATCCTGGCGCTGCTGCTGCGGCTGCGTGAGGAACTGGGGCTCTCTGCCCTCGTGGTGACGCACGACCTCGGGCTGGCGTGGAACATCGCCGACCGCGTCGCCGTCATGTACCTCGGCCGCATCGTCGAGGCGGGACCCGTCGAGGAGGTGCTGACACGGCCACGTCATCCCTACACGCAGGCGCTGCTCTCGGTGCTGCCCGAGGCGCCGGGTGAGCCCGTGGTGCTGAGCGGTGAGCCGCCGGACCCCACGAACATCCCCGGCGGCTGCCGTTTCCACGCGCGCTGCCACATCCTCGCCTCGGGCGAGGCGGAACGGGCCGGTGTCGCGGACGCGTGCCGGACGAAGGACCTGCCGGTCCTGGGCGGGCACGAGGCGGGCGTCGCGTGTCACTGGGCGACGGCGCGCGAGGAGGCGGCGACGGGGCGCGAGGGCGACACGTCGCGTGGAGAAGGCGCGTCGCGCGACGCCGGTACGTCGCGCACCCGGGACACGTCGCGTACCGATGACGGGGCGCAGGGCGGCGACGTCGCGAGCACCACGGGCGGGTAGGCGGCGCTACGTCGCGTGCGGGGCACGCGTCGCGCTGGCGATGTCGCGCCCCGTACGGGCGGCGGCAGGCCACGTACGAGACGGGGCGGCGCCCCTCTCCCGGCATCCAGCCCGGGGGGGCGCCGCCCCGTTGCACGCCCGCGACGTCGCGACGCGTCGCGTGCTCAGTCCTGGTGGTTCGCCTCGTACTCCGCGATCAGCGCACGCGAGCGCTTCACGTCGTCGGCCATGGCCGTGAGGAGTTCGTCGATCGAGGCGAACTTCTCCATGCCGCGCACGTAGGCGAGGAAGTCGACCGCGACGTGCAGGCCGTAGAGGTCGAGGCCGACGCGGTCGATGGCGTACGCCTCGACGGTGCGGTGCTTGGCGTCGAACTGCGGGTTCGTGCCGACCGAGATCGCGGCGGGCATGGCCTCGTCCGCCACGTGCAGCCAGCCGGCGTAGACGCCGTCGGCGGGGACGGCGGTGTGCGGGAGCGTCTCGACGTTGGCGGTGGGGTAGCCCAGCTCCCTGCCGCGCTGCGCGCCACGCACGACGACGCCCTCGACACGGTGCGGGCGGCCGAGGATCTCCGCCGCGCCCGCGACGTCGCCCTCGGCGACCAGGCGGCGCGTGAGCGTCGAGGAGAAGGGCTGGCCCGCGCCCGCGTCGCCGCTGACGTAGAGGTCGACGAGGTCCACCTCGAAATCGTCCTCGCGGCCGAGCTCGGCGAGCATCGTCACGTTGCCCGCGGCCTTGTGCCCGAAGCGGAAGTTGGGGCCCTCGACGACCACCTTGGCATGCAGGCGCTCGGTGAGCACGGTGCGGGCGAAGTCGGCGGGCGACAGCCGCGAGAACTCCGTCGTGAAGGGAAGGATCAGCAGCGCGTCCACTCCCAGGTCCGCCATCAGCTCCGCGCGCCGGTGGTGCGCCGCGAGGAGCGGCGGGTGGCTGCCGGGACGGACGACCTCGCTCGGGTGCGGGTCGAAGGTGACCACGACGGACCGCAGCCCCAGCTCCCTGGCGCGGTCCACGGCGCGGCCGATGATGAGCTGGTGTCCGCGGTGCACCCCGTCGTAGGACCCGATCGTGACGACGCTGCGCCCCCAGTCCTGCGGGATGTCCTCCAAGCCACGCCAGCGCTGCACTGTGACCGCTCCTTGTCGCACCTGTGGGATGAGCCGGTTGTCGGGATTCCACGAATCCGCAGGTCTAAGAGTGCCATGTCGCGTGCACACGGCAACGGGCGGGCGCCGAGGCCACGACGCGGCGCGGGGGGCCGACGCCGCGTACCACGCCGCGCCCCACGACGTACGACACCGCGCCACACAACGCACCACGTCGCGCCGAACCCCGCACCACGTCCGTGCCACGCCGGGCCCGTCGCGCGCTACGACGCGTGCGACCTGGCCTTTCGCCCTCCCGCTCCGCACGCGACGTCGCGTCGCCGCGCCCGCCACGCCGCCCGTCGCCGGCCCCGCCACGTCGCGCGTCGGCGCCCCGTGACGCGGTGTCGTCCGCAGCGGATCTCTCAGCCGAAGACCGCGAGGCTCTTCGCCTTGCCGCGGTCCGCCTCGACAAGGACGAGGAAGGCCCCGTCCGGGCCGTAGACGGCGACGGGGCCGCGGCCCGCGTACTCCTCGGGCATGGCGAGCCGTACGCCGTTCAGGAGGAGTCCCGCGCGGCGGGCGTCGACGTCCCAGCGCGGGAACGCCGCGTCGGCGGCCTCCGCGACGGGCATGACGGTCAGCTCCTCCTGGTGCTGGTCGAGGGTGCGCGCGACGTCGAGGCGGTACGGCCCGACGCGGGTGCGGCGCAACGCCGTGAGGTGCCCGCCGACGCCGAGCGCCGCGCCGATGTCGCGCGCGAGGGCGCGGATGTACGTACCGGACGAGCACGTCACCGAGACGAGCAGGTCCTGCACGGGGGTGCCGTCGGGCGCCGTCTCGGGGCGCACGTCGTGCACGAGGAAGGAGGAGACGGTGACGGGGCGGGCCGGGATCTCGAAGTCCTCGCCCTCCCGCGCGCGCTTGTAGGAACGCTTGCCGTCGATCTTGATGGCGCTGACCTTGGAGGGCACCTGGAGGATGTCGCCCGTGAGCTTCGCGACCTCGGCGTCGATCGCCTCGCGCGCGACACCCGAGGCGTCGGTGGCCGAGGTGATCTCGCCCTCCGCGTCGTCGGTGACGGTGTCCTGGCCGAGCCGGATCGTACCGACGTACTCCTTCTCGGTGAGGGCGAGGTGGCCGAGCAGCTTGGTGGCGCGCTGCACCCCGAGGACGAGGACGCCCGTCGCCATGGGGTCGAGCGTGCCGGCGTGGCCGACACGTCGCGTGCCGGCGATGCCGCGCATCTTCGCGACGACGTCGTGGGAAGTGAACCCGGACGGCTTGTCGACGATGACGAGGCCGTCCGGGGTCGTGGTGCGCTGCGTGGTCATGCGGTGCCGCTGCCCCTGCCCTGCTCCGCCGAGGTGTCCCCGGCCGGGCCGTCCTCGGCCACGCCCTCCCCGGCCACGCCGTCCTCGTCGTCCTCGTCGTCCTCGTCGGCCGGCTTGCGGTACGGGTCGGCGCCCGCCGCGTACGCCGCGCCGGTCGAGACCTGGCGCACCTCCTCGTCCCGCAGCCTGGCGCGGTCCAGGAGGTCGTCGATGGTGCGCGCCGTGTCGGGCAGCGCGTCGGGCACGAAGGCGAGGCTCGGGGTGTAGCGCACCCCGGTCTGCCGGCCCACCTCGGAGCGGAGCACGCCCTTGGCGCTCTCCAGCGCCGCGGCGGACGCGGCGCGCTCCTCGTCGTCGCCGTAGACCGTGTAGAAGACCGTGGCCTCCCGGAGGTCACCGGTGACGCGTGCGTCGGTGATGGTCACGAAGCCCAGTCGCGGGTCCTTGATACGCCGTTCCAGGGTCTGGGCGACCACGACCTGGATGCGATCGGCCAGCTTGCGGGCGCGAGCGTTGTCGGCCACCGGTCCGTCTCCCTACTTGGTGCTGTTGTGTCTCGGTTGGTCTGGGTGGAGGGCTGGGCCTCCGGGGGTACGTCGCGTACGCGGCGCGGCGCATGAACGCGACGTCGCGCCCCGTACGAGCACGAGGCGACGCCCCGTACGACGCGTACCGCGCACCGTACGACGCGTGCGCGACGCCCCGTACGACGCGACGTCGCGCGCCGCTGCGGGGCGGGGGGTCAGTCCTCGTCCCCGTGGAAGCGTCTGCGTACCGCGAGCAGTTCCACCTCGGGACGGTCCGCGACGAGGCGTTCGCAGCGATCGAGGAGATCGCTGAGGTGGCCCGCGTCGCCCGAGACGGCGGCGAGGCCGATCTCGGTCCTGCGGTGGAGGTCCTGCGCACCCACCTCGGCCGCGCTCACGGCGTACTTCCGCTGGAGCTCGGCGACGATGGGGCGGACCACGGAGCGTTTGCCCTTGAGCGAGTGCACGTCGCCCAGGAGCAGATCGAAGGACAGGGTCCCCACATACATGCTGGTCCGGATGTCCCGCCGGTTCGGGGTACGAGGCGCCGCCTCCGTGCGGCGGCAACCTCCCCACCGTACACGCGACGCACGGGGCCGATCGACGGAAATTCTCCGCCGACCGGCCCCGTGCTCGACCGTGTCAGCCGCGGCCCGCGTCAGTCGTGCTCACGCACGCCCGGCGCGGGGACCCGGCGTCAGACGCGCGGCTTCTCGCGCATCTCGTACGTCGCGATGACGTCGTCGACCTTGATGTCGTTGAAGTTGCCGAGGTTGATACCGCCCTCGTAACCCTCGCGGATCTCGGTGACGTCGTCCTTGAAGCGACGCAGGCCCTCGATGTTGAGGCTCTCCGCGATGACCTTGCCGTCGCGGAGGAGCCGGGCCTTGGTGTTGCGCTTGACCTCGCCGGAACGGATGAGGACACCCGCGATGTTGCCGAGCTTGGAGGAGCGGAAGACCTCGCGGATCTCCGCCGTACCGAGCTCGACCTCTTCGTACTCCGGCTTGAGCATGCCCTTGAGGGCCGCTTCGATTTCCTCGATCGCCTGGTAGATGACCGAGTAGTAGCGGACGTCGACACCCTCGCGCTCGGCCATCTGCGTGGCACGCCCGGCGGCGCGCACGTTGAAGCCGATGACGATGGCGTCCGAGCCGGTCGCCAGGTCGATGTCCGACTCGGTGACCGCACCGACGCCGCGGTGCAGCACCCGGATGTCGACCTCTTCGCCGACGTCGAGCTGGAGCAGCGAGGACTCCAGGGCCTCGACCGAACCGGAGGCGTCGCCCTTGATGATGAGGTTGAGCTGCTTGATCTCGCCCTCCTTGAGCACCTTGTCCAGGTCCTCCAGGGAGACGCGCCGGGTGCGCTTGGCGAACGCGGCGTTGCGCTCGCGGGCCGCGCGCTTCTCGGCGATCTGGCGGGCGGTGCGGTCCTCGTCGACGACGATGAAGTTGTCGCCGGCGCCGGGGACGTTGGTGAGACCGAGCACCTGGACGGGCGTCGAGGGGCCGGCCTCTTCGACCGTGTTGCCCAGGTCGTCGAGCATGGCCCGGACGCGGCCGTAGGCGTCGCCCACGACCATCGTCTCGCCGACCCGCAGGGTGCCGCGCTGCACCAGGACGGTCGCGGTGGCGCCGCGGCCCTTGTCGAGGTGCGCCTCGATCGCGATGCCCTGCGCGTCCTGCTCCGCGTTGGCGCGCAGGTCGAGCGAGGCGTCGGCGGTGAGGATGACGGCCTCCAGGAGGCTGTCGATGTGCAGGCCCTGCTTCGCGGAGATGTCGACGAACATCGTGTCGCCGCCGTACTCCTCGGCGACGAGACCGAACTCGGTGAGCTGGCCGCGCACCTTGGTCGGGTCGGCGCCCTCGACGTCGATCTTGTTGACGGCGACGACGATCGGCACCTCGGCGGCCTTGGCGTGGTTGAGCGCCTCGACCGTCTGCGGCATGACGCCGTCGTTCGCCGCGACCACGAGGATCGCGATGTCGGTGGACTTCGCACCACGGGCACGCATGGCGGTGAACGCCTCGTGACCGGGGGTGTCGATGAAGGTGATGCGGCGGTCCTCGCCGTTCACCTCGGTCGCCACCTGGTACGCGCCGATGTGCTGCGTGATGCCGCCGGCCTCGCCCGCGATCACGTTGGTCTTGCGGATCGCGTCGAGCAGGCGGGTCTTGCCGTGGTCGACGTGACCCATGACGGTGACCACCGGCGGGCGGGCCGTGAGCAGCTCCTCGCCGCCCTCGTCCTCGCCGAACTCCAGGTCGAAGGACTCGAGAAGCTCGCGGTCCTCCTCCTCCGGGCTGACGATCTGAACCTTGTAGTTCATCTCGTTGGCGAGGAGTTCCAGCGTCTCGTCCGTGACGGACTGGGTCGCCGTGACCATCTCGCCGAGGTTCATCATCACCGCGACCAGCGAGGCCGGGTTGGCGTTGATCTTCTCGGCGAAGTCGGTGAGCGAGGCACCACGCGACAGGCGAACGGTCTCGCCGTTGCCGCGCGGCAGCATCACGCCGCCGACCGACGGGGCCTGCATGGCCTCGTACTCCTGGCGCCTCTGCCGCTTCGACTTGCGACCACGACGCGCCGGACCGCCGGGACGGCCGAAGGCACCCTGCGTGCCCCCGCGGCCACCCGGGCCACCGGGACGGCCGCCGAAGCCGGGACGACCGCCGCCACCGCCACCGGGACGACCGGCGAAACCGCCGCCACCGCCACCGCCACCGGGGCGACCGGCGAAGCCGCCGCCGCCACCGCCACCGGGACGGCCGGCGAAGCCGCCGCCACCGGGACGACCGCCGCCGCCACCGGGACGACCACCGGCACCGGGACCGCGGCCACCAGGACCGGGACGCGGGCCGGCAGCGGGACGCTGCGGCATCATGCCCGGGTTCGGGCGGGGCCCGGCACCGGGACGCGGGGCCTGCGGACGGGGCATGCCGCCCGGGGTCGGACGCGCGCCGCCCTGGGGACGGGGACCGCCCTGACCGGCGCCGCCACCCTGCGGGCGCGGGCCACCGGGGGCACCGGCACCGCCGGGACGCGGGGCGCCGCCACCGGGACGGGGCGCCTGCGGGCGGCCCATACCGGTCGAGCCGCCGGACGTGAAGGGGTTGTTGCCGGGACGCGGCCCGGCGGGACGACCGCCCGGACGCGGGGCCTGGCCACCGGGACGCGGGGCCTGACGGTCACCACGGCCTTGGCCGCCACCCTGCTGGGGACGGCTGCCGCCGGGCTTGGGCGCGTTACCGGGACGCGGGGCCGACGGAGCGGACTGGCCGCTCTGAGCGGGCGCGGCGGGAGGCGCGGTGAACTCCGGCGTGGAGGGCGCCGGGGCGGCCGGACGGGCCGGGCCCGGACGGGGGCCGGGAGCCGGGCGCGAGGCCGGGGCCTCGGTGCGCGCGGCGGGGGCCTCGGGCGCGGCGGGGCGCGCGGGGGCCGGCTTGGGCGCCGCGGGACGCGGCGCCGGGGAAGGGGTGGGGGTGGACGGCGAGGGTGCCGCCGGCCGTGCGGGCGCCTGCTTGCGCGGCGCGCCGGGACGGGGACCGGACTTGCCGGAGCCTCCGCCCTGCTGGAATGCGTCAGTCAGTTTGCGCACCACCGGCGCCTCGATCGTCGAGGACGCCGAACGGACGAATTCACCGAGTTCTTGGAGCTTGGCCATGACGACCTTGCTCTCTACGCCGAACTCCTTGGCGAGCTCGTATACCCGGACCTTAGCCACTTCGCTCCTTTGAGGTCCGGGGGGCGCCGGACCGTCGCTACTTCATGGGCGTACTCATCGCGTACTCATCGAGTGCTCATCGCAATCTCGACCTACTTCCGACTCGCGAGGTACCTGGGCCGCACGGCGGTTCCGTGCGGCGCTTCTTACGGTGTTGCCTGCTCGACATAGCGACGGAGTTCCGCCGTGTCGAGCGGTCCCTGGACCCGGAGGGCCCGGGGGAATGAGCGGCGGCGCACCGCCAGCTCCGTACAGGCCGGTACGGGGTGTACGTACGCACCCCGGCCGGGCAGCGTACCGCGCGGGTCGGGGAGCAGGGCTCCGTCGACCATCACAGTGCGCAGCAGTTCGTTCTTGGCCGCTCGTTCCCGGCACCCGACACATGTGCGTTCAGGGCAGGGGCGGGCGTGCGTCCGACCAGACACTCTTCAGTCTACCTCCCCGTAACGACCCCATCCCTACGGGGGAAAGATCGAACGGCCATCTGTGGCGGTCCGCCGCGCGCGGCGGAGTCCGCTTGTTCTGTGCTGTGTTCCGCGGGGGTGTTCCGCGAACGTTCTTCCACGGGGGCCGCGCGGGGTGCGGGGCCGCTGGGGGGATCGTGCCTTGCGGGGCGCGTCGGGGGCGGGGGTGCCGTACGGCGTCGCGGCTGTCGCGTGGGCCGTGCGGCGCGTGGGCGGCGCGGCATGTGGCCCGTACGGCGCGTGAGCCGCGCGGCGCGACGTGGCCGCGTCGCTACGTCGCCCTCGCGCTACGTATCGGGAACCGCCACGCGCCGTGGCATATTCCACGGCGCGTGGTGCGGGGCGACGCGACGTCGCGTCGTACGTACGAGGCGACGCGGACGAGGGCGGCGCGACGTGGCGGGATGACGCGGCGGTGGCGTCGCGACGTCAGCCCCGCGCGACGGCGCGCCTGGCCGTCTGCCGCGACGTCAGCCCCGGGCCGGCCGGCGGTCCGCGCCGCGGGCGGGAGCGACGGTGCCGGACTCGCGACCGCCGCCCCGCCTCCCGTCGCGGTCCTCGTTCCCGTTCCCCGTCGCGTTCCCGTCCTCGTCCGTCGTCTCCGTGTCGGGGCGGATGTCGATGCGCCAGCCGGTGAGGCGGGCGGCGAGGCGGGCGTTCTGGCCCTCCTTGCCGATCGCCAGCGAGAGCTGGTAGTCGGGCACCGTGACGCGCGCGGAACGCGTCGCGAGGTCGACGACCTCGACGTGGCTGACGCGCGCCGGGGAGAGCGCGTGGGCGACGAGGTCGGCCGGGTTGTCCGACCAGTCGACGATGTCGATCTTCTCGCCGTTCAGCTCAGCCATGACGTTGCGCACCCGGCCGCCCATGGGGCCGATGCACGCGCCCTTGGCGTTGAGACCGGAGCGGTTCGAGCGGACCGCGATCTTCGTCCGGTGCCCGGCCTCGCGGGCGATGGCGGCGATCTCGACGGACCCGTCGGCGATCTCGGGGACCTCCAGGGAGAAGAGCTTCTTCACGAGGTTCGGGTGCGTGCGCGACAGGGTGACCGAGGGGCCGCGCATGCCCTTCGCGACGCGTACGACGTACGACCGCAGCCGCAGCCCGTGCGTGTACTCCTCGCCGGGGACCTGCTCCTGCACCGGCAGGATGGCCTCCAGCTTGCCGATGTCCACGAGGACGTTCTTCGGGTCGCGGCCCTGCTGGACGACACCGGTCACGATGTCGCCCTCGCGCCCGGCGTACTCGCCGAGCGTCGCGTCGTCCTGCGCGTCGCGCAGCCGCTGGAGGATGACCTGCTTGGCCGTCGTCGCCGCGATGCGCCCGAAGTCGGAGGGCGTGTCGTCGAACTCGCGCGGACGGGCGTCCTCACCGAGATCGGCGAGGTCCGCCTCCTCCTCCTTCACCCACACCGTCACGTGGCCGGACTCGCGGTCGAGGTGGACGCGCGCGCGGCGGTGGCTGTGCTCGGTGCGGTGGTACGCGATGAGGAGCGCCGACTCGATCGCCTCGACCAAACGGTCGAAGGAGATCTCCTTCTCCCGGACCAGACCCCGCAGGGCACTCATGTCGATATCCACGGCTACGCCTCCTTCGGCTTCGGTGCCTGCTCGGCCTCGGCCTGCTCGGCGTGCTGAGGACCGGCCTCGGCCGTCCTCTCCTTGCGGTTGAACTCGATCTCCACGCGCGCCTTGGAGATCTCGGGGAACTCCAGCCTGCGGCTGGTCGGCTTGCGGCCCTTGACGCCGGGGACCTCCAGGTCCAGGCCCGCGTCGTCCGCCTTCAGCAGCCGGGCCACGAGTTCGCCGCCCTCGGCGAGCTGGAAGCGCACGAGGCGGCCCGTGGCGCGCACGTAGTGGCGGTGGGCGGTGAGCGGACGGTCGGCACCGGGCGAGGTGACCTCCAGGACGTACTCGTTCTCGCCCATGGCGTCGGTGTCGTCCAGCACGGTGGAGATCTCGCGGCTCAGCTCGGCACACGTGTCGAGCGAGACGCCCGAGTCGCCGTCCACCACGATCTGCAGCACTCTGCGCCGGCCGGCCGGAGTCACGGTGACCTCTTCGAGATCGAGGTCCCTGGCGGTGACGAGGGGCTCCACGAGTTCCCGCAGCCTCTCGCTCTGGGTGGTGCTCATCCGGGTGACTCCTCGGCCGCGTGTGCTGTTGTGGTGCGTCATGTCTCGGCTCAAAGGGTATCCGGTCGCGACACGGAGTGGTGCCACTCGACCGGGTGTATCCCGGTACGGCACCGGGGCGACCTCGCGCGACACGGCGCGCACGGCGCCCGTGCCGCGTCGTGACGCGGCGTCGGCGCGACGTCGCCGCCCGCGTGCCGCCTTCCGGTGGACGAACGGCGCGGACGCGGCGCCCGTGCCTCTGTGCGAGCCACGGACGCGGGTACGGTGATCACCGCAGTGCCACCACACTCCGGAGCGGGCGGTACGTCGTCGGCGGCGCGACGTCGCGTCGCGGACGTGACGCGACACACACGTCGCGCGGCGCGGGGGCCGAGGCGCGGGCGCCGTGCGCGACGTCGCGTCGCGGGCGACGCACGGCGCGACGTGTGCGGCGCCGTTTCGGCGACACGTCGCGCCGAACCGCACGTCGCGCCGGGTCCTGCGTCGCGCGCTCCGGAGGCGTGAGGCACTCGCACCGCACCGTCGCCTCGTCGCACCACCGCCTCGTCGCACCACCGCATCGTCCTGTCGCCGCCGCTCCGTCGTATCGCTGTCGCCCCGTCCGTCGTCGTCCGTCCGCCGTCGTCGTCGCCCTCGCACGTCACCACCCCGGCCCGCGCCGCGCGCGTCGCATCCCCACGCGACGTCGCGCCGTGGGCGCCGGGTGACGACGCGACGTGCGCGCGACGTCGGCACCGCATCCGCCGAGGAAGTACGCCGTGCCGCCACTGCCCGCACCGGGTCCGCTGCCCCTCCCCCGTCTCTCGCGCCGTCTGCTGCTCGCCTCGGGTACGGCGCTCGCGGGCGCGAGCCTGCTCACCGGCTGCTCGGACGATTCCGACGCCGCCTCACGACGCCGCGCGAAGGCGGAGGCCACCGCCGCGCAGAAGCTGAGTCGCGGGGCGGCACGCGACAGTGCCGACCTGACGGCGCGCTACGACGCGACGCTCGCGGCGCATCCCGGGCTCGACGCGACGTTGCGCCCGCTGCGCGCGCAGGTGACGCGGCACCGCGAGGCGTTCGACGCCGCGGGGCGCGAGGCGACTGGCAGCCCGCCGCCCGGCGCCTCGTCCTCCGCGCCCGGGCGCGCGGCGGGCGCGGAGGACGAGGCGGCCACGAGCGCGTCACCCGGCCCCACCGTCGCGTCCGACCAGAAGACAGCGCTGCGCGACCTCGCCACGGCGGAGAAGAAGCTCGCGGACCACCGCGCACGCGTCCTGGTGGACGCTCCGGGAGAACTGGCGCGGCTGCTCGCCTCGGTGGCCGCCGCCGGCGCCGCGCACGCCTACGTACTCGGCGCCGCGGCCAAGTGAGGCCGCGCGCGAGCCGCCCCCGACGGGGGCGGGTGGACCAGGAGCCAGCAGGAGGAGTCACCGGTGTCTGAAAATGCTCGTACGCGCGTCGGAAAATCCGATGCCGAGGAGAGGGAGCGGAAGGCCGCGGAGGCGGCGCTGCGCGCGGAGCACGCCGCGGTCTACGGCTACGGAGTCGTGGGCGGGCGCATCGCCCCCGAGCGCCGGGACGACGCACGAGCGGCGTACGACGCGCACCGCGCGCGACGTGACGCGCTGGAACGCGACGTCACCGACCTCGGCGGCACGCCGGAGCCCGCCGCCGCGGCATACACGCTGCCGTTCGCGGTGCCCGATGCCGCGGCGGCGCTGCGGCTGGCGGGCGCCCTCGAAGAGCGCGTCGCGGCGGTGTACGCCGACCTGGTGCGCGCCGCGTCGGGGCAACGCCGCGCGGACGCCGCCTCCGCGTTGCGCGAGGCGGCGGTCCGCGCGGTGCGCTGGAGCGGTGACGGCGTAGCCTTCCCAGGTCTGGCGGAACGATCGAATTCGGCCAAGGAGTCCGGGAAGGAGCGTCCGGCTTCCCCGTCACCGCAGGACTGACCACCCGGTACCAGCCGAAAGGACGCGCCCCGCATGGTCCTCGAACCTCCCCGGCGACTCGTACGGGCCCTGGCAGAGGACCCCGGCGCGGACGATGCGGCAGCCTGGCTGGACCGGCTCCCCGAGCTGGTCGAGGCGGCCACGCGGCACCACGGCGTCCGTGTGGAGCGGCTGCTCCAGCCGGGCGGACGCAGCGGCGTGGTCCTGCTGGTACGTCACGCGGACGACGCGCCCGCCGTCCTCAAGCTCGCGCCGCCGCGCGCGCGTCCTGCCACAGAGGCGGCGGCGCTCGCGCGCTGGGACGGCCTCGGCGCGTGCCGCCTCCTCTCCGAGCCCGAGCCGGGCACGGAGGACGGTGCGAGGCGCGGCGCGGCGCCCGGCGGCGACGCGACGGGGTGGGCGGCGGCGCTCGCGAGTGAGCGCGGCCTGCTCCTGGAGCGCCTGCGTCCTGAGATCTCGCTGAGTTCTCTGCCGCAGGCGAAGGCGATGCTCGAAGCCGCGGAGACGGTCCGCAGACTGTGGGTGCCGCTGACCGGCGAGTCGCCCTTCGAGACGCTCACCGCGCGCACGGAACGGCAGGCGACCCGCATGCGCCAGGCGGCGGGCCCGCTCGTCCTGCCCCTCGTCGAGAACGCCCTCGCGGTACGGCGCGACCTGCTCGCCGACGCCGCGCGGCCGGACGCGGAACGCGTGCTGCTGCACGGCGCCTTCCGGCAGGCGAAGGTCCTCGCGGGCGAGCGGCTGCCGTGGCTCGCGGTCGGCCCCGAGCCCGTGATCGGGGAGCGCGCCTACGATGTCGCGCGCCTGGCGCGTGACCGGCTGGAGGACCTCGTCGCGAGCGACGGCGGGGCGAGCGCCGCGCGACGTCGCGTCACCAAGCTCGCGGACGCGCTCGACCTGGACCGCGACCGGGTGCAGGGCTGGGCTCATTTCCGCGCGACGGTGGCGGGGGTGGCGGCGCTCACGGCGGGGCGTCGGCAGGAGGGCGAGACGCTGCTGGAGTTCGCGGCCTGGCTGTGAGCCCGTGAGCGGGTGGGCGCGACGTCGCGGTGCATGAGGCGACGTCACGTACGGAGGTGGCCCGGCACGGAACGTGCGCGACCTCCGCCACGTCGCGTTCGCTGGGCATCCGACGACGCGACGCCCCCTCCCGACGTCGCGCACCCAGCGTCGCGTCCCGCACGCACCCCCACGTCGCGTGCGACCAGGCACGATGCGGCGCGACGTCGCGTGCCGCGCGGCATGGCGACGTACCCCCAGCGGACGCCGCGCACCACCGAGAGCCCCGCCCGGTTCCCGTACCGCCCCGTCCCCCGCACGCCCGCGCCCGTCGCACGCCGAAGCGCGGAACGTCGCGTGACGTCCCGCGCTTCTGTGGTGCGGGGGCTTCGGCCGGCTCAGGCGGTGAGGCGGGCGACGGCTTCCTCGACGGAGAGTTCCTCGCGCTCGCCCGTACGACGGTCCTTGAGTTCGACGATGCCCTCGGCGGAGCGGCGGCCGGCGATGACGGTCTTCGGGACGCCGATGAGTTCCGCGTCGGTGAACTTGACGCCGGGCGAGACGCCGGCGCGGTCGTCGACGAGGACGCGAGCGCCCGCGGCGGCCAGCTTGTCGGCGATCTCCAGGGCCAGCTCGGTCTGGAGGACCTTGCCGGCGGCGACGACGTGGACGTCCGCGGGGGCGACCTCGGCGGGCCAGCACAGGCCCTTGTCGTCGGCGGTCTGCTCGGCGAGCGCGGCGACGGCGCGGGAGACGCCGATGCCGTAGGAGCCCATCGTGACGCGGACCGGCTTGCCGTTCTGGCCGAGGACGTCGAGCTGGAAGGTGTCGGCGTACTTGCGGCCGAGCTGGAAGATGTGGCCGATCTCGATGGCGCGGTCGAGGTGGAGGCCCTGGCCGCAGTTGGGGCAGGGGTCGCCCTCCTCGACCACGACGACGTCGAGGTAGTCGTCGACCTCGAAGTCGCGGCCGGCGACGACGTTGCGCGCGTGGGTGTCGGGCTTGTTGGCGCCCGTGACCCAGGCGGTGCCGGGGGCGACGCGGGGGTCGGCGATGTAGCGGATCTTCAGGCCCTGGGGGCCTACGTAGCCGCGTACCAGCTCGGGATTCGCCTCGAAGTCCTCGGCCGTGACGAGGTCGACGACGGCGGGTGCCAGGTGCTCGCCGAGCTTGCCGAGGTCGACCTCCCGGTCCCCCGGGACGCCGACGGCGACGATCTCGCCGTCGACCTTGACCAGCAGGTTCTTGAGCGTCGCGGAGGCCGGGACGCCGAGGTGCTCGGCGAGGCTCTCGATCGTCGGCGTGTCGGGGGTGTCCAGCTCCTCGACCGGGCCGTGCGCGGAACCGTCCATCGCCGCGCCCTTGAAGGTGACGGCCTCGGTGTTCGCGGCGAAGCCGCAGTTGGGGCAGTCGGCGAAGGTGTCCTCACCGGCGGCGGCGGGCGCGAGGAACTCCTCCGAGGCCGAACCACCCATCGCGCCCGAGACGGCCGAGACGATGCGGTAGTCGAGGCCGAGGCGCGCGAAGATCTTGCGGTACGCCTCGCGGTGCAGCGCGTACGACTCGGCGAGGCCCTCGTCGGTCGTGTCGAACGAGTACGAGTCCTTCATGACGAACTCGCGGCCCCGCAGCACCCCGGAGCGGGGACGCGCCTCGTCGCGGTACTTCGTCTGGACCTGGTAGAGCATGACCGGCAGGTCCTTGTACGAGGTGCACTGGTCCTTCACGACCTGCGTGAAGATCTCCTCGTGCGTGGGACCGAGCAGGTAGTCGGCGCCCTTGCGGTCCTTGAGCCGGAACAGCAGGTCGCCGTACTCCTCCCAGCGCCCCGACGCCTCGTAGGGCTCCCTCGGGAGGAGCGCGGGCAGCAGCACCTCCTGGGCGCCGATGGCGTCCATCTCCTCGCGGACGATCTGCGAGATGTTGTCGAGGACCTTCTTGCCGAGCGGCAGCCAGGACCAGATGCCGGCGGCCGTACGGCGCACGTAGCCGGCCCGGACCAGCAGCTTGTGGCTGAGCGTCTCGGCGTCCGCCGGGTCGTCACGCAGTGTCTTGACCATCAATCGGGACATGCGCTGGACCTGGGCCATGGTGAACTCCTGCGAGGAAAGGGTGATGGTGACGAGGTTAGCCGGGGCCCAGGGGCTGGCGGAAATCGGTTATGCCCGGTGGGAACGCGGGCCGCGCAGAGGCAACGTCGCGCCCATCACCGCGTAGGGCAACGGCGCGCCCGGGAAGGCGATCTGCCGCGCGAGGTCCCGGTAGCCGAGCGAGGCGTAGAGGCCGCGCGCGGGACTGTCGCGGTCGATGGCGGAGAGGATCGAACGGGGCTGCGGCGCGGCGTCGGTGAGGCCGGTGATGAGGGCGCGGCCGATGCCGCGGTTCTGGTGACGCGGGTGGACGTGCAGTTCGGTGATCACGAAGGAGTCGTCGAGCCACTCGTCGTTGCCGAGTCTGCGCAGGTACGGCTGCACGACCGTCGACCACCAGTGGGCCCGGTCGTTCGGGAGGCCGTAGACGAAACCGACGAGGCGGTTCTCGGCCGTCGTGGCGCCGAGCGCCCGCGCGCCGGGAACGCCGAGGTGCCGCAGCACGATGTGGTGCCGTACGTCGATCTCCTCGTCGGTGAGGCCGAAGGCCAGCGCTTGTACGGCCAGCGCCTCGTCGACGCGGGCGGCCAGATCGAGCGGGCCGACCGTGATCTCGTCCGGGGTCCTGGGGGTGTGCCCGGGGTTGCTCGACATGCGGCGAGACTACCGGGCGCAGGGGGTGGGGCGGCGGGGAGGGAGTGGGGGAGCGAGCGGGGCGGGCGTGCGGGTGGGGCGCGGGGGCGGAGGACGTGGCGGGGGCGGGGCGGGGCGGCGTTGCACGGGGCGTGACGTGGCCGGGCCGCGGCGGTGCCGCGCGGGGGCGGGGCGTCGTGGCATATGCGACGTCGCGTGCGGCGCTTCCGGCATCCGCGCGACGCAGGGCCTCAACTCGGGAACACGTCGCGTGAGTTGTACGTGACGGGCGCGACGTCCCCCGTCGCCTGCCACGCGCCGTACGCGACGCCTCATTGCGCGCCGTACCCGTCCCGGAAGACCGGCACCGTCTCGCCCGCCTCGACGGGCACGTGCAGCCGATTCTGGCGCGGCGGCATGGGGCAGTTGTACTGGTCCGAGAAACCGCACGGGGGGACGAAGGAACGGTTGAAGTCGAGCACGACGCGCTGCGGTCCGGCGTCCCGTTCGTCCAGGTGCACGAAGAGGAAGCGGCCGGCGCCGTAGGTGCTCGTTCCGTTCGTCGGGTCGCCGAAGACGAGCAGCAGCGTGCCGTCGTCGTCGAAGGCGCTGAGGGTGTAGTCGGTCCCATCGAGCGTGAGCCGCAGGTCGCCGGGGACGACCAGGTCGCGCGTGCCGCCGTTGTCACGGATGTGCTCGAAGGGCACTGTCCTGGCGCCCTCCACGGGCTCGTACTGGGCCTCAAGGACCCATTCGGGGCGGTAGGGGAACGTGTCGACGGAGTCGAAGTGGCGCAGGGCGGGCGAGCGCGGGTCCCAGCGGCGCAGTCCGTACTCGGGGCGCCCACTGACCGGCTCGGTGCGCTCCAGGGTCGTGAGGGTCTGCCCCTCCCCCAGTGCGGCCCGCGCCGCGTCGATGTCGGGGCGCTCGCCCGGCGGGGCCCACCGGGTCTCAACGAGGGCGAGGTTGCCCTGCGGGGCGGTGAGGGCGGCGCGACGTCGCGCGCGCCAGTCGTCCCAGGCGGCGCGCTCCGTCGCGACGTCGCGGGAAGCGGCGTCGCCGTTCGCGGGGGCGCCGTCGGTGGGGGCGCCGTCGGTGGGGTCAGTCATGTCTTGCCTCGATTCTCGGGGGATGTGAGGGCGCCCGGCACGCGGCGTGCGGGGACGTCGCGCGGGTGGTGCCACGTCGCGTGCGACCTGCACGAACGTCGCGTGGGCCGCCGCGCGGCGTCGCCTCGTGCGGGCCGGGTCCGGCCCCGGCACGGAGCCCGGCTCTCCGTTCAGAACAGAACGCTCGTGAAGGTGCCCGTCTCCTGGAAGCCGACGCGGCGGTACGTCGCGCGCGCCGCGGTGTTGAAGTCGTTCACGTACAGGCTCGCCACCGGGGCTATGTCGCGCAGCGCGTACGCGAGGACCGCCGCCATGCCCGGGGCCGCGAGCCCCTGGCCGCGGAATTCCGGGGCGACCCAGACACCTTGGATCTGGCACGCCTCGGGGGTTGCCGCGCCGATCTCGGCCTTGAAGACGACCTTGCCGTCGTCGATGCGCGCGAAGGAGCGGCCGGCGTTGACCAGCTCGGCGACGCGCGCCTGGTAGAGGAGCCCGCCGTCACCCGCCAGCGGGGAGATCCCGACCTCCTCGGTGAACATCGCGACGCAGGCCGGCATCAGCGTCTCGACCTGGTCGCGGCGTACGCGGCGTACGAGCGGGTCGGGAGGCACCTCGGAGGGCTGGTCCGTGGTCATGAGGGGCTGGCAGGCGCGGACCTCCCGGGCGGGGCCCCAGTACGGTTCCAGCAGGGACCAGAGCAGGCGCGTGGATTCGGCCGGGCCCACGATCGACGAGCAGCGACGGCCCGCGCGACGTGCTCGCTCCGCGAAGGCCCGTACCGCCTCGGGCACCGCGCAGATGGGGACGAGATTCGCGCCCGCGTAGCACAGCGACGTGAGATGGCCGCGCTGGTACCAGCCCCACATCTCGCCACCGAGCCGCCAGGGGTCGAGACCGGCCACCTGGACGCGGGAGGTGACGAAGGCGTTCGCCACCGGGTCCTGGTGCAGGACGGCCAACGCGGCGTCCAGGTCTTCGGGACCGAGGACCCTGGTGGTGGTCTGAGTCAACACGTTCGAAGCGCCTCACCGTACGGGCTACTGGTTTTGGCACTGTACCCGCAGCGGGGACGACGCGCTCCGGGGACGGGGAGGAGCGGACCGTGCGGGGCAGGGAGGGCGGGGCGGCAGAGGCACCTTGCTGCGGCACGCGGCATTGCATATGCCGGTGGCACATACAACGCCGCCTTGGCGAGGGGACGACGCATCGCACGGTGCGCGGCGTACGCCCAGCCGGTGCGCGACGTGGCATATGCGACGTCGCGTATGACCAGGCACGATGCGGTCGACGCGACAGCCCTGGCGCGACGTGGTCGCTCGTGGAGCTCGCGCGGCGTCGCGCCGTCGACCCATCCCAGCGTCGCGGCCTCGCGCCACCGCAGCGTCGCGCCGAACCACGGCCCCGCGCACACGAGCGGCCCGGAGGCGTCGCGCCCCCGGGCCGTCAGCGGTCTGGTTCAGCTGATGGAGACCTCGGGCTCGCCGGAGGTGATGCCGTCGGCCTCCATCTGGGCGGCGATCTTCTGCGCCTCGTCGATGAGGGTCTCCACGATCTTGGACTCGGGCACGGTCTTGACGACCTCGCCCTTGACGAAGATCTGGCCCTTGCCGTTGCCGGAGGCAACGCCGAGGTCGGCCTCGCGGGCCTCGCCCGGACCGTTGACGACGCAGCCCATGACCGCGACGCGCAGCGGGACCTCCATGCCGTCGAGGCCGGCGGTGACCTCGTTGGCGAGCTTGTAGACGTCGACCTGGGCGCGACCGCAGGAGGGGCAGGAGACGATCTCCAGGCGGCGCGGCTTGAGGTTGAGGGACTCCAGGATCTGGAGGCCGACCTTGACCTCCTCGGCGGGGGGCGCCGAGAGGGAGACGCGGATCGTGTCGCCGATGCCCTCGGCGAGCAGGGCGCCGAAGGCGACGGCGGACTTGATGGTGCCCTGGAAGGCCGGCCCGGCCTCGGTGACACCCAGGTGGAGGGGGTAGTCGCACGCCTGCGCGAGCTGGCGGTAGGCGTTGACCATGACGACGGGGTCGTTGTGCTTGACCGAGATCTTGATGTCGCGGAAGCCGTGCTCCTCGAAGAGCGACGCCTCCCACAGGGCGGACTCGACGAGCGCCTCGGGCGTGGCCTTGCCGTACTTCTGCAGCAGGCGCCTGTCGAGCGAGCCGGCGTTGACGCCGATGCGGATCGGCACGCCCGCGTCGCCCGCTGCCTTGGCGATCTCCTTGACCTTGTCGTCGAACTGCTTGATGTTGCCCGGGTTCACCCGGACCGCCGCACAGCCCGCGTCGATGGCGGCGAAGACGTACTTCGGCTGGAAGTGGATGTCCGCGATGACGGGGATCTGCGACTTGCGCGCGATGACGGGCAGCGCGTCGGCGTCGTCCTGCGTCGGGCAGGCGACGCGGACGATCTGGCAGCCGGAGGCCGTCAGCTCGGCGATCTGCTGGAGCGTCGCGCCGATGTCGGAGGTACGTGTGGTGGTCATCGACTGGACGGACACGGGGGCGCCACCACCGACGGGGACGCTCCCGACCTGGATCTGCCGGCTCTTCCTGCGCTCGGCGAGCTGGGTAGGAACGGACGGCATTCCCAGTGAAATCGCAGTCATCTGCAGTGCAACCCCAACGTGTGGATATCGGTCCCGGAATCCTCGGGCTCCGTCACCCGAGATTACGTCACTACCGGATCGGGGGAACACGGACCCGCACCGGGTCACCTGTTCGTCGGTCGTACGCCACCTGCCCGGCGCCGCACGGACCACGGCGGTACGTCGCGTGCGGCCTCGTCATCGCCACGTACGACGCGATGTCGCGCGGCGGTACGTCGCGTCCTGACGTCGTCGCGCGCGGCGGTACGGGGCGCTACGTCGCGCGTCGTACGCCGTTGGCACGGAGTGCGTGAGGCGACGTACGACGCGCGGCCCGGGGCGCGGCGTGGAGCCGGGGACGCGGCGTGGCGGCCTCGCTACGTGTACGGGCGCGGCGCCCTCGTGCACGTAGCGGAGACGCGTACGCCACGACGCGACGTCGCATATGCCACGTCGCGTGTGACCAGGCACGATGCGTGCCGCGCCGCACTCGCCGCGTGGACACGACGCGCCGTCGCGCCGAAGCGCCACGCGCCGTGTCCGCGTGGCGCGCGACGTATGGCGGCCAACATGCGCCGTCAGGTGATCTTGACCGGGTTCACCAGGTCCGCGATGAACACGAGCAGCGTGAAGCACACGAAGATGCCCGCGACCACGTACGCCACCGGCATCAGCTTGGCGACGTCGAAGGGGCCCGGGTCGGGGCGGCGGAAGACGCGGGCCGTGTGGCGGCGTACCGCTTCCCACAGCGCGCCCGCGATGTGACCGCCGTCCAGGGGCAGCAGGGGCAGCATGTTGAACAGGAACAGGGAGAGGTTGAAGCCCGCGACGAGGAACAGCATCATCGCGATCTGGTTCTCCGGCGGGATGTCGAGGGTGAAGACCTCGCCGCCCACCCGCGCCGCGCCGAGGACGCCCATGGGCGAGTCCTGCTTGCGCTCCCCGCCGTCGAACGCCGCGTTCCACAGGTCGGGGATCTTGGAGGGCAGCGCCAGCATCGACTGGACGCCGTTCTCCATCATGGTGCCCATCTGGTCGACGGACTGACCGAAGGACTGCTTGACGATGCCCGAGGCCGGAGTGAAACCGAGGAAGCCCGCAGTGACGTACTCGCCGTCGACGACGCCGCCGTCGCCGTCCGTCTTGGCGACCTGGTTCTCTATGACGTCGGCGTGGAGCGTACGACGGGTGCCGTCGCGCTCGATCGTGATCGTCGCCGTGCCGTGCGAGGCGCGGATGCGGGACTGGAGGACGCCGTAGTCGTCGACGGACTGCCCGTTGTAAGCGATGATCTTGTCGCCCGGCTTGAGTCCCGCTGCCTTGGCGGGCGCGGGAGCATCGTCCTTCGCGCAGGTGTCGCGGTTCTCGCTCTGGTTGATGACGCAGTCGGAGACCGTGCTGACCGTGGTGGTCTGCGTGTTCAGGCCGAAGGTCATCATGACGCCGAAGAAGATCGCGACGGCGAGCACCAGATTCATGAACGGGCCCGCGAACATGACGATGACGCGCTTCCAGGGCTTGCGCGTGTAGAACATGCGCGTCTCGTCGCCCGGTTCGAGTTCCTCGTACGCGGCGGAGCGGGCGTCCTCGATCATGCCGCGCCAGGGCGACGTGGAACGCACCTCGACCCGGCCGTCCGGTCCTGGCGGGAACATCCCGATCATGCGGATGTAGCCACCGAGCGGCACGGCCTTGACGCCGTACTCGGTGTCGCCCTTCTTGCGCGAGAAGAGCGTCGGCCCGAAGCCGACCATGTACTGCGGCACGCGGATGCCGAAGAGTTTCGCGGTGGAAAGGTGCCCCAGCTCGTGCCAGGCGATCGAGAACAGCAGCCCGATCACGAAGACGACTATGCCGAGGATCGTCATCAATACGGTCACGCAGTGGCCTCCACTGTCGCCTTCGCAGCAAGTTCGCGGGCCCGGGCCCGTGCCCAGGTCTCCGCGTCGAGAACGTCCTCAAGCGTCAGGGCGGTTCCCGCCGCGGGCGTGCCGTGCTCGGCCACCACGGCGGTCACCGTGTCCATGATCGCGTTGAAGGCGAGGGCGCCCTTGAGAAAGGCGTCCACACATTCCTCGTTGGCGGCATTGAACACCGCCGGGGCCGTCCCCGCGAGCCGCCCCACGTGCCGGGCGAGTCCGACCGAGGGGAACGCGTCGTCGTCGAGCGGGAAGAACTCCCAGGTCGACGCGGCGCTCCAGTCGAATCCGCGCGCCGCGTCGGGCACGCGCTCGGGCCAGCCCAGGCCGATCGCGATGGGGCCGCGCATGTCGGGCGGCGTCGCCTGCGCGAGCGTCGAACCGTCCACGAACTCGACCATCGAGTGCACGTAGGACTGCGGGTGCACGACGACCTCGATGCGGTCGAAGGGGATGTCGTAGAGGAGATGCGCCTCGATGACCTCCAGGCCCTTGTTCACGAGCGTCGCGGAGTTGACGGTGATGACCGGGCCCATGGACCACGTGGGGTGCGCGAGCGCGTCCTGCGGGGTGACGGTGGCCAGTTCGGCCCTCGTACGGCCTCGGAAGGGGCCGCCCGACGCCGTCACGACGAGCTTGCGCACCTCGGCACGCGTGCCGGCGGCGAGCGCCTGGAAGAGCGCGGCGTGCTCGGAGTCGACGGGGATGATCTGACCCGGCGCCGCCAGCTCCTTGACGAGCGGGCCGCCGACGATGAGCGACTCCTTGTTGGCGAGCGCGAGAGTGCGCCCGGCCTTCAGCGCCGCGAGCGTGGGGGCGAGGCCGATGGAACCGGTGATGCCGTTGAGCACTGTGTGGCACGGCGACGCCGCGAGGTGCGTCGCGGCGTCGGGGCCCGCGAGGATCTCCGGCAGCGGCTCCGCGCCGTACTGCGCGGAGAGCGCCTCACGCAGCTGCGGCACGACGTCTTCGCGCGCCACCGCTACGTGGCCCACGCGCAGGCGGTACGCCTGCTCGGCGAGCAGGCCGACCCTGCCGCCCGCCGCGGAGAGCGCGGTGACCCGGAAGCGGTCCGGGTTGCGCAGGACGAGGTCCACGGCCTGCGTACCGATGGAGCCCGTGGAGCCGAGCACGACGATGTCGCGGCGTCCCGGCGTGGCGTCGTAGCGGAGGTGGGGGTCGGCGAGTGGAGCAGGACTGTCGGTCATCCCCCCATTCTCGCCATAAGACCTGTGCGAGAGGACAGCGAGTCCCGGAAGTCACCCGGCGGGCGGCGTCCAGATGTAGGGCGTCGTGGTCGTGAGCGCCACGAAGCCGAGGCGGCGCAGGATGGGCGCGCTGTCGGCGCTCGCGTCGACCTGGAGGTACCGGACGCCGCGTGCGGCGGCGATGCGGGCGCGCGCCGCGACCGTCGCGCGGTACAGGCCGCGCCCACGCCACGCGGCGAGCGTCGAGCCGCCCCAGAGCCCGGCGAAGTCGGTGCCGGGGACGAATTCGATGCGGGAGGCGTGGAGGGGGATGGGGGGAGGCGTGGGGGTGGGTGATGCGTCGGGGGTCGCGGGTGCGGGGTTCTGGGTGGTGTGGGGTGTGGGGTTCGGCGTGGCGTGGAGCGCGGCGTCGCGCGTCGCGTCGTACGGGGCGGGGGCGACGGTCTGCGGGGCGTGGGACGCGGCGTCGGGCGCGGCGGTCTGCGCGGCGTGCGTCGCGACATCGGGGGCGGCCGTCTGCGCGGCGTCGAGCGCGGCGTCTGGCGCAACGCTGGACGCGGCGTCCGGCGTGTCGGGGCGCGGCGTCAGCGACGTGGCCGCGGCTGCGGCGTCCGGGTCGGGTTCGACGAGGAGGACGGTCACGTTCTCCGGCGACGTGGTCAGGACGCGGTGGAGTTCGTCGGCGTGGGCGTGGCGCTCGCCCCAGATCTCCTCGTTCATGGCGTCGATGCGGCGGAGGTCGGCGAGGGACGTCGCGCTGCGCATCCGCAAGCCTTCCGGCAGGTGCGGTTCGAGCCGGGCGAGGTCCTCGGTGCGGCCGACGAAGACGGTCTCGGGCTCGTCGGGGACGAAGCCCGCCGCGCGGAGCCGCTCGGGCAGGTCTTTCTGGGCGTCGTGGCCGCGCGTCTTCCACTCGGCCTCGATACCCAACTCGGCATACCTGTCGCGTTGCCTGGCGATCAGCGCGTCCAGGGCGTCGCCCTCCACGCCGAGATCCCTCGGCCCGGTGATGTAGCCGGTTTCGACTCCGGTGAAGCGCACGAGGGGCCCGTCGTGCTCGACGCGTGCGCGCGGGTCGGCGAACTCGCTCTCGCCGCGCAGTTGCGCGTCGTAGGCGGCGAGGAGGATGCGGCGAAGCTCTTCGTCCGACGAGTCGAGCTCGGCGGAGGAAGGGGCTGGGGGCGGTGTCTGTGAGTTGCTCATGGGGGTGACCATGACGCGTGGCGGGAGCCTGGTCAAAGGGGTTTAACCCGCACGCGACGACGCCGCGACGTCGGTACGGGGGTACGACGCGACGCGGCGCCCGCGCTGGTGTCGCGCGGGCGTCGCGTCGTCACGTCGTCGTACGGCGATGTGCCGGGCGTGCGGTCCGGACCGTTCAGAGCTGGACGCCGGTGAAGACCATGATCCGCTCGTAGGTGTAGTCCTCCATCGCCGAGCGGACGCCTTCGCGCCCCACGCCGGAGAGCTTGGCGCCGCCGTACGGCATCTGGTCGGCGCGGTACGAGGGCGCATCGCCGATGATCACGCCGCCGACCTCCAGCGCGCGGTGGGCGCGGAACGCCGCCTGCACGTCGTGCGTGAAGACTCCGGCCTGGAGGCCGTACTTCGAGTCGTTGACCGCGGCGTACGCCTCGTCCTCGCCGTTCACCTTGATCAGGGACAGCACGGGCCCGAAGACCTCCTCGCGCGCGAGGGTCGTGTCGGCGGGCAGGTCGGCGAGCACGGTGGGGGCGTACGACGCGCCGTCGCGCTCGCCGCCGGTCAGGAGCGTCGCGCCGGCGGTGACCGCCTCGTCGACCCAGGACTCGACGCGCCGCGCGGCGTCCTCGCTGACGAGCGGGCCGACCTCGGTCGCCGAGTCGGAGGGATCGCCCGTCACCTGGGCCTCGACGGCCTTGACGACGCGTTCGGCGAGGCGGTCGTAGACGGCGGCGTCGGCGATGACGCGCTGGACCGAGATGCAGGACTGGCCGCCCTGGTAGTTCGAGAACGTCGCGATGCGGCTCGCGGCCCAGTCGAGGTCGGCGTCCGAGGCGTAGTCCGCGAGGACGACGGCCGCGCCGTTGCCGCCGAGTTCGAGGGTGCAGTGCTTGCGCGGGACGGAGTCCATGATCGCGTAGCCGACCTTCTCCGAGCCCGTGAACGAGATCACCGGGAGGCGCTCGTCCTGGACGAGCGCGGGCATGCGGTCGTTCTCGACGGTCAGGACGGACCAGCTGCCCGCAGGCAGCGCCGTCTCGGCGAGGATCTCGCCGAGGACGAGCGCGGAGAGAGGCGTCGCGGGGGCCGGCTTGAGAATGATGGGCACCCCGGCCGCGAGGGCGGGGGCGACCTTGTGGGCGCACAGGTTGAGCGGGAAGTTGAACGGCGCGATACCGAGGACGACGCCGCGCGGGAAGCGCCGCGTGAGCCCGATGCGTCCCTCGCCACCCGCGTCGGTGTCGAGCCGGAGCCCCTCGCCGCCGTTAAAGCGGCGCGCTTCCTCGCTCGCGAAACGGAAGACGGAGACGGCGCGGCCGACCTCGCCGCGCGCCCACTTGATGGGTTTGCCGTTCTCGGCCGAGATGAGCTGAGCGATCTCCTCGGTGCGCTCGGTGAGCCGCTTCGCGACGTGGTCGAGCGCGGCGGCGCGTACGTGCGCGGGGCTCGCCGCGAACTCCTCGCGCACCGCGTACGCGGCGGCGACCGCCTCCTCGACCTGCGCCTCGGTGGGAATGCCGACCTTCCCGACGAGGCGGCCGTCCCACGGCGAGGTGACGTCGAACGTGGTCTCGCCAGTGGCCTGGCGGCCGGCGAGCCAGAAGGCATGGGTGGAAGTCATCGCGAGTCCCGGCCCTTCAGCAGTGCAGTGGTGGGTGTGCGTACGTCGCGTGGCGCGGCGTCGCGCGAGGCGGTACGCCTCAGCAGGGCCACCGTAAGGGCCGTGTCGCGCCGCATCGTTTGTCCGTCGCGTAGCGGCCGGGGAGCGGGACGCGCCGTATTGGCGATAGCCGTGGGGGTGGGAGACGGAGCCGACGAGGCGACATGAGGCCGCGATGTGAGGGCGCACGGCGCGGCGTCGGGGCCCTCGGACGTCATGGCGCTGCGCGTACGTCGCGTACGGGACGACGCGACGTGTGGGCGGTTTCACGCGACGCACGGCGCGACGTCGCCCCGGCGCCCGCCGCTCACGTCGCCCCGCGCCACGCCCGTCACGTCGCCTCCGCACGTACCGCCCGCGTCGCCAGGTGACGTGCCAGCGCATCCGTCAGCCGACGCCGCCCGACGCGGTGGTGGCCTTGAGGGCGAGCCAGAGTTCCATCCGTACGTCGGGGTCGTCGAGGGAGCGGCCCAGGATCTCCTCGACGCGGCGCATGCGGTAGCGGAGGGTGTGCCGGTGGACGCCCAGCTCGGCCGCCGCGGCGTCCCACTGGCCGTGGTGGGCGAGCCAGGCGCGCAGGGACGCGACGAGGTTGCCGCGCCCCGTCGCGTCGTGGTCGTGGAGCGCGCGCAGGAGGCCGTCCGCGAAGGCGCGTACGGCGTCGTCCGCGAGGAGCGGAAGCACGGAGCCCGCCGCGACGTCCTCGTGCTCGACCAGCGTCCGGCCGCGACGTCGCGCCACGGAGAGGGCCTGTTCGGCCTGTTTGTAGGCGGTGGCGGCGGCGACCGGCCCCGATGGGGCGGAGAGGCCGATGGCGAGAGCGCTGTCGGCGGCGGGCGCCGCGGCCGCCCCGGGGTCGCGGGCGCGGTCCGTTTCCCCGGCGTACGTCGCGCAGGCGTCGGCGACGGCGCCCTGGTCGACGGCGAGGAGGACGAGGCGGTCGCCCTCGCGGACGACGAGGACGGGCTCACCGGCGCGCGCCGCGGCGGCTTCGACGCGCTCCACCATGGCTGTGAAGGGGTCTGCCGCTGGTTCGGGCGGCACGTCTCCCTCGGCGGGATCGGCCGCGCGGGACGTCGCGGGCGGTCGCGGCACGGGCGACGTCGCGGCGACGATGACGAGGCGGAACGGCGCGTCGAGCAGCGCGCCGTACAGGTCCCCCGCCGCGGCGCGCGCGTGGCCCGACTCGCCGGCGAGGAGCATTCCGAGGACGGCGGCGCCGATGCGCTGCTCGGCGGCCTGGAAGGCGCGGGAGCGCTCCGTGGTAAGGGTGAGCAGGGAGATCGCGGCGTGGACCGAGTAGCGCTCCGCCGTGCCGAGCGTGCCCTCGGTGCCGACGGCGAGGGCGGCGCGGGGGTGGCGGGCGGCGCCGAGCGAGTGCAGTTCGACCCTGTCCTCGGCGGCGGCCACGACCGCGCTCGCCGGCGCCGGGCGGTCGCGGAGGCGGCGCACGTCGGGCGTGAGGCGCGCGGCACGTCGCGCGGCCCACTCGGGCGCGGCGGCGACAACGGCGCCCGACGCGTCGTAGACGGCGGCCCAGCCGTTGAGCTGCGCGGCGAGCGCGCCGATGAGGCCCTCGGGGCCCTCGCCGACGAGGGCCTGTCGCGTGAGTTCGCGCTGCGCGGCGAAGCCCGCGGTGACGGCGCGGTACTGCTCGGCCGCGATCGCCGCCGAGACCGCCTTCGTGATCGCCAGGAAGGGGGTACGTCGCGGCACTTCGAGCAGCGGCAGCGACTCCGCCTCGGCCGCCGCCACGAGCGCGGCGGGAACCTCGTCGTAGTTGACGCCCCTGCCGAAGCCGAGCCCGACGACGCCGGCGCGCGCCAGGCGCCGGACGTAGGGGCGGACCTTCTCGGGGTTCTCCGCGTCGAGGGTGAGCGCGGTGGTCAGAAGGAGCTCTCCCCCGTTCATGTACGGCACCGGATCGATCAGCTCGCTCACATGCGCCCAGCGGACGGGGGTGTCCAGGCGGTCCGCTCCGGCCAGCACGGTGAGCTTGAGCGCGGAGTGGTGGACGAGAGAGGCGAGCGTGGGCGGCATGAGACCTTCCGGGCGTCGCGCGCGGCACGCACGAACGTGCTGCTGGGTTCTTGGCCGTCGCGTACGAGCGACGCTTCCAAGTCTGCCTCACTGTATGCATGAGGGGACGGGGCGGGATGGGGCGTGGGAAGGATGGGGCGGACGCGGTGGCGCGACGGCGGCGCCGCGGCTGTCGCAGTGCGGCGCGTGGGTGCGCGGCGGGACGTCGCGGCGCTTGGTCGTACGTCGCGCCCATGCCGCGTCGTCGGCGGGATCGCGTGCACGCCGCGTGGCGTGCACGACGCGTGGTCGCCTGAACGTCGGGCCTCGCCGTGCCACGTCGCCTCGCTGTGCCACGTCGCGTCGCATCACACGTCGCGCTACGCGCGCCGACGCCGCCCCGCTGCCTGTGCGTCGTCAGTGGCGCAGGTCGACCAGGAGGGGCGGCGCGTGCTCGCCCCGCACCGTCGTGAGGGAGACCACCGCGTGCCCCGGGGGCAGGGCGTGGGCGAGTTCCGACGCCGACCAGCGCTCGCGCTCCACCTGCCGCACCGTGACGGACTGCGCGGTCGGCGCCTTGCCCGTGATGGCCTTCCGCAGGAAGTGGCTGACCTTGGTGAGGGGTTCGTCCGCGACGATCTGCCGGTCCGTGACGTCGCGGATCTCGCGCCACTCAGTGCCCCACGCAGCGGCGAAGTCCTGCCCGTCCCTCGGCGCGACCCCCGAGAGCGCCATGCGGCACCCGACAGCGCCGAGGAGCGGCGCCCGCAGTTCCTGCGGTACGTCGTCGAGCGTGCGCAGCGCGAGGAGCACGCCGGCGTGGGCGGAGCGCAGCGACTGGATGGCGCGTACGGACTCGGCTGTCACGACGCCGGCCGTGTCGTCCAGCGCGAGGCACGCGAAGAGCGAGACATCGCCGCGTACCAGCACACTCGCCGTGAACTGAGCGAGAACCAGCCGCGCCAGGACGCGCGCGGCGTCGGGGTGGCTGCGCGAGGGCAGCTCGATGCGCACGCGTACCGGATGGTCGAGGGCGCGGAAGGAGAACGGCGCGCCCTCCCCCGACGTGTCGAAGAAGTCGGCGAAGGCGGGGCGATCGAGGAGCGCGAGCCGGTCGACGAGCAGCGGCGCGGCGTCGCCGGGCTGACCGGCCTGGCGTTCGCGCGACTCCACGTCGCGCAGGAGGGCGCTGTGGCCCGCGGCGGCGAGCGCGGCCCGCAGCGCGGCGAGGTGCTTCGGGGAGCCGTCGAGGAGGAGGCGCAGTTCCGCCACGGACGGGAAACGGCCGTGGACGGCGCGGAAGGGGCCCAGCACCTGGGCGAGGACGGTGCTGGGGCGCCGCCCCGAACTGGATGCCTGCGGGAGGTCGCCGACCAGGGCTTCGGCGAGGAACGTCGCGGCTTCCTCCGCGTCGTGGGTGCCGCCGTAGAGGTCGAGGTCGTAGACGGAGTCGGGGTGGCCGAGACGGATGACGATGTCGTAGTTGTCGGCACGTCCGAGCCCCGCGCTCTCCGCGCCGACCACGACGACCGCGGCGCGGCCCGCCAGGGCTTGCAGGCACAGTGCTTCGGCGACGGGGTGGACGAGCGCGCCGGTCTTGCCGGAGCCCGCGGGGCCGACGGCGACGAGGGACGTCGCGAGGAGTTCCGAGCCGAGGGCGAAGCCGGCGGTGCGGTACGCGTAGGCGTTGCGCGCGTCGTCCAGGGTCGCGCCGAGGCGGACCTGGCCCGTGGCGAGGTCGTGCGGCACGGAGCGCGCGGGGAGGTCGCGCCGGCCCGACGGGTGCGGGAACGCCGCGGCGCCGTCGCGCAGGACGTCCCGCCGGAACGTCTCGACAGGCAGTCGTCCGGACTGCACGGAGCGCCAGGCGCGTACGAGTCGCGCGTGGTCCACGTCGCGCAGCCGGCCCGCGAACGCCTCGTCCGCGAGCCTGTCGGCCGCGGCGTGCTCACCGGCCGCCCGCAGCTCGGGCCATTGCGCGGGGTCTTCCTGGGGGGTGGGGGCCGGGGGCGGGGACGCCGCGCTGGTGGTTTCGCGACGGGTGCGGGACCAGGGGGAATAGCGGCGCCAGAGCTCGGGCCAGCGGCCCAGCCTGGCGACCAGCACAAGGAACAGCAATGTGATCAGAAGTTGGTAAATGTTGGTGGCTCGAACAGCCGCCTGAGAGCCGCTCGGAGCCCATGAACTCGGCAAGAGGGCGAACAGAGGCGCCAGCCACCAGTCCCCCCACAAATAATTGTTGAGAAGCAACGACCAGAACAACCACCCCACCAGCAGAGCGATCACCGCCCCGCTGACGAGTTGCCGCCCCGGAGTCTGTTCCGGTTCGACCTCGGGCCGCGGCCGGTGGCCGAAGCGCCAGATGCCGGGGAGGGCCGGCGGACGCGGTGTACGGAGCCAGTCGAGAAAGTCCGCCCCGGGGGGCCTCGCCGCGACGCTCCCCCCTGGAGACGCGCCGGGGTCCCACCCCGGCATGGGCGGCGTCACCCGCGCGTCGTAGGCGGCGGGGCGCCCGTGCGACGGGGACGGCACCGTCGCGGCGGGGGGCGGCCCGGCGGGTCGCGGCGGTACGGGAGGCACGGCGCCGCCCTGACGCGCGTCAGTTACCCCCCGGACCCCGGGCGGGCCGTCGGGGACCGGTGGCATCGGCGGCACGGACTCGGCGGGTGGGCCTCCGGGCGCGGGACCGCTCCCGGGTGCCTGCGATCCGTACGTACCGTCCCTGTCCATGCCCAGCCCCCTGACCTGCCGGTCCGTCGTACCGTCTCGCGCGGCGCGGGTCGATCATCGATCGCGGCTCAATCTAGTGTCCCCGCACGCCTCCGGGGACGACGCACACGAGTTGTACCCGAATTTCGGCCGGGCGACAGATCCGTGACAGCCCACGCCGCGCGACGACGCGACGACGCGACGACGCGCGACAGCCTCAGCGCGACCCTCCACGACGCGACGTGCCGCCTCATCGCGAGCACTCCCCTGCTCCACCAAGGACAACCGACACGTCCCACTTCTCCCGAACGGCGCATCCCGTCGCGCCCCGGCGCCCCCTAGCCTGCGAACAGGCCCCGGCGACGAGCGGAAGCACCGTTGGCGACGGAGCGCCGCATCCCCGGCCCGGCGGGCGAACGTCACACGTCCCCGCCCCGGAACCGGGCAGCCGGGTGAGCACCACCCGGACCACGGACACCCAAGGACCACAGGAGCCCTCATGAGCGCCATTCCGCAGGAGCGCCGCGTCGTCACGGCCATCCCCGGCCCGAAGTCGCAGGAAATCCAGGCCCGCCGCGCCGCCACCGTCGCGGCCGGCGTCGGCTCGACGCTGCCCGTGTTCGCGGCGCGCGCCGAGGGCGGCATCCTGGAGGACGTCGACGGCAACCGCTTCATCGACCTCGGCTCCGGCATCGCGGTCACCACCGTCGGCGCGAGCGCCGAGGCCGTCGTACGGCGTGCGAGCGCGCAGCTCGCCGACTTCACGCACACGTGTTTCATGGTGACGCCGTACGAGGGCTACGTCGCCGTCGCCGAGCAGCTCGCCGCGCTCACCCCCGGTGACCACGCGAAGAAGTCCGCGCTCTTCAACTCGGGTGCCGAGGCCGTCGAGAACGCTGTCAAGATCGCCCGCTCGTACACGAAGCGCCAGGCGGTCGTCGTCTTCGACCACGGCTACCACGGCCGGACCAACCTCACGATGGCGCTGACGGCCAAGAACATGCCGTACAAGGAGGGCTTCGGCCCCTTCGCGCCCGAGGTCTACCGCGTACCCGTCGCGTACGCGTACCGCTGGCCGACCGGTCCGGAGAACGCCGGCCCCGAGGCCGCCGCGCAGGCCATCGACCAGATCACGAAGCAGATCGGCGCGCACAACGTCGCCGCCGTCATCATCGAGCCCGTGCTCGGCGAGGGCGGCTTCATCGAGCCGGCGAAGGGCTTCCTGCCGGCGCTGCGCGAGTTCGCGACAGAGAACGGCATCGTCTTCGTCGCCGACGAGATCCAGTCCGGCTTCTGCCGTACGGGCCAGTGGTTCGCGTGCGAGGACGAGGGCATCGTCCCCGACCTGATCACGACCGCCAAGGGCATCGCCGGCGGCCTCCCGCTCTCCGCGGTGACAGGGCGCGCCGAGATCATGGACGCCGCGCACTCCGGCGGCCTCGGCGGTACGTACGGCGGCAACCCCGTCGCGTGCGCCGCGGCGCTCGGCGCGATCGAGACCATGAAGGAACTCGACCTCAACGCCAAGGCGAAGCGCATCGAGGAGATCATGAAGGGGCGACTGATCGCGCTCCAGGAGAAGTACGAGGTCATCGGCGACGTGCGCGGGCGCGGCGGGATGATCGCGGCCGAGTTCGTCAAGCCGGGCGGCAAGGAGCCGAATTCGGAGATCACCGCGGCGATCGCCAAGGCGTGCCACGCCGCGGGCGTCCTCGTCCTCACCTGCGGCACGTACGGCAACGTCGTCCGCTTCCTCCCCCCGCTGGTCATCGGCGAGGACCTCCTCGACGACGCGCTCGACGTCTTCGAGCAGGCGCTGGCGGCGTCGGTCTGAGGAGCGGAGGACGGATACGGGGCGGGACGGGACGAGCGGCTACGTCGCGTGGCGGACAGGGGCGTCGCCTCCCGCCACGTCGCGACGTCGGGTCGGGTGGCGGCGGGAACGTCGCGTACGTCGCGTGCAGCGTCGCGGCGTCCACAGCGCGACGTTGCGCCTTGGCGGAGACGCGCGACGTCCCGCACCGCGACGTCCCGACGTCCCGACGTCCCGACGTCCCCCGCTTCCTCCGCCCGTCGCGCTCGCCCGTGCCCGCTCCGTCAGGCATCGTGAGGGCGTGACCAGGCTTGTGAAGAAGGTGTGCGAGGGCGATGGCGGGATGGGTCGGTCCCTGTTCCGGCCGCCGCTCCCTGCCGTAGGTTCTCAGCAGATGAACGAAGCACCCCGCCCGCGGGAAACCGCGAGCGGTGCCGTCGCGTGGCCTCCCCAGTCGCGTACCGGCCGTGCCTTCGCGCACATCCCCGGGGCCCCAGGTCCCGGACTTCCTCACCGATCGGACGGCCGCTCGCCCCACACCCCCCGGGGCTCGCGGTTTCCCGGTCCTCCCGGACGCCCCGGAACCAGCCCCCCGGTTCTGGGGCGTCCGGCTGTCGTCCTGTCCTTGTGCGCGGCGCTCTTCGCCTTCCTCACGTGGCAACTCGTCGCCCGTGGTCCCCTGCGTCGCCTCGACGAGCGCCTCGGAGTGCGCCTCCACGACGGCGCCGGTCTTCCGCACCCCCTCGCCGAGTTCTTCTCCGACCTCGGCAACCCTTCGGTCGCCGTTCCGGTGCTCGCCGTCTCGGCCGCCGCGGTCACATGGTGGGTACGTCGCGGCACGGGGCGCGTCGCGTGGTGGCCCGCGCTCACCGCTCTCTGCGCGATCCTCGTCGTCCCGGCGCTCGTCCTCCCGCTCAAGGAGATCTTCGACCGCCCCGGCCAGCCCTCCGCCGAGGGCCTCGGCTACTACCCCTCGGGCCATACGGCGACCGCGACCGTTGCCTACGGCGTCGCACTCCTCCTGCTCCTCGCGGGCCCCGTCCCGCCCCACCGGCGCGACGTACGGCGCGCCCTCACCGCGACGTGGCTGCTGCTCGTCGTGTGCGTGAGCTACGGACTGGTGCGGCAGGGCTACCACTGGCCGCTGGACGTCGCGGCGAGCTGGTGCCTGGGCGGCGCGGTACTCCAGGTCGTGGCAGTGGTCCTCGTACGGGTGCGGGTACGAGAGCGACCGCGGACGCCGGCGCCGGACGACGTGACGCGGCGGCAGGAACGTCGCGCGGACGAACCGGAACGCGGCGACGTCGCGTAGTCCCACGCGACGTGTCCCGGCCTACGCGGCGTGTCCCGGCCTACGCGGCGTCGTTCGGCGTACGCGACGTAGCCCCTGCACCACGCGACGTCGCCCCCGACCCCGCGCCACGTCGTCACTCGCTCCGTCCCTCCTCGTCGCGACGTGCCGCCGCCTCGTGCAGGGCGAGTTCCAGCTGTGCCGCGTCGGTGAGCACTCCCGATCCGTCCGGCGGAACGATCCAGCTGATGCCGTCCGCTGTCTCCCCGGGGCGCGGCACCACCAGCCAGGTGCCGGGTCCCGCACACCGCACCCCACCGCCCGCCCACTGCGCGGCGGTACCGACCGGCACGAGGAATCCCAGGCGGTCCCGCCCGGCATCCGCGAGCACGGGACCGGGGCGCTCGACCAGCTTCCCCAGCACTTCCAGCGTCGCGCGCCCGAGGGGCCCCGGCAGGACCAGGACGTCCCAGGCGCGACCCGCCGGGAGCAGCGCGGTCCCCCGCGGATCGCGCTCCCACCGGCGAAGACACGCGGCGGGGTCGGGCGCCGCATGCGCCAGCCACGCCAAGGGGGTCGGCCTCTCCACGACCTCTGCGGCCTCTACGGCCTCCTGGGGGTCCGTCATCGCACTCGCCTCCTGTCACGGGACGCGCACGGCGCGCGCCCCCAGGAGAGACCGCCCGCCGACGCGAGCATTACGCGAGTCGGGAGACGACGCGGCGGTGACACACATCACAGCGTCGGGTGCGACGTAGCGACGTGGCAGGGCGACGTGGCGAGGCGACGTCGCCCCCACTCCCCCTCCCTGCAACGCGACGTAGCATCACGCCGCGCGACGCGCACGCTTCGTCGCGCGCCCCATGACCCCGCGCGACACCACGCGCCGACACAGCGACGCGACGCCCCCGCCCACCTCAGCTGTCGAACCCGAGCCCCATCCGGTCCATCGCCCGCAGCCACAGGTTCCGTCGCCCCCCGTGGTCGTCGGCGTGCGCGAGCGAACGTCGCGTCAGCTCGATCCCCGTCCAGGCGAGCGGCTCCGGCGGGAAGGGCATCGGCTTCGTCCGCACCATGCGCAGCGCGGTCCGTTCCGTCTCCGCCCCGTCGAGGAGGTCCAGCATGACGTCGGCGCCGAAACGCGTCGCCCCCACACCGAGGCCGGTGAAGCCGGCGGCGTACGCGACGCGCCCGCGGTGCGCCGTACCGAAGAAGGCCGAGAACCGCGTGCAGGTGTCGATCGCGCCGCCCCACGCGTGCGTGAAGCGGAGACCTTCGAGCTGCGGGAAGCAGGTGAAGAAGTGCTGCGCCAGCTTCTCGTACGTCGCGGGCCTGTCGTCGTACTCGGCGCGCACCGTGCCCCCGAAGCGGTAGATCGCGTCGTAGCCGCCCCACAGGATGCGGTTGTCGGCGGTGAGCCGGAAGTAGTGGAACTGGTTGGCGCTGTCGCCGAGCCCTTGGCGGTTGCGCCAGCCGATCGCGTCGCGCTGCGCGGTCGTGAGCGGCTCGGTCATGAGCGCGTAGTCGTACACCGGCACCGTGTACGGCCGCAGACGGCGTACGAGGGAGGGGAAGACGTTGGTGCCCAGCGCGACGTCGCGCGCGAAGACGCGTCCGTACGGGGTGCGCAGTGCCATCCGGCCGCCGTCGCGTGCGAGGGCCTGGCCGGGGGTGTGCTCGTGGATGCGGACACCCAAAGCGAGGCACGCGCCGCGCAGCCCCCACGCGAGTCGCGCGGGGTGAAGCAGCGCGACGCCGCGGGTGTCCTGCAGGCCGGCGAGGAAGGTCGGCGAGTCGACCTCGGCGCGCAGTGCCGCCTCGTCGAGGAGTTCGTATTCGTCGAAGCCGTGCGCGCGCGCCGTCTCGTACAGCTCGGCGAGTTCCTCGACCTGGTGCGGCTGCGTCGCGACGTCGATCTCGCCGGTGCGCTCGAATGCGCAGTCGATGCCGTAGCGCGCCACCGTCGCCTCGATGTCGTCGAGGTTGCGGCGCCCCAGCGCCTCCAGGGCGCCGATCTCGTCCGGCCAGCGATCGAGGCCGTTGGGGAGTCCGTGGGTGAGGGACGCGGCGCAGAAGCCGCCGTTGCGTCCCGAGGCCGCCCAGCCGACCGTCTTCGCCTCCACGAGGACCACGTCGCGTCCCGGGTCGCGCTCCTTGGCCCGCAAAGCGGTCCACAGTCCGCTGTAGCCTCCGCCGACGACGAGGAGGTCGCAACGGGTGTCGCCCACGAGGGCCGGGAGGGGCTCGGGGCGGCCGGGGTCGTCGAGCCAGTAGGCGCCGGGACGGACGTCGGCGAGGGCGGTGGTCCATGTGCTGCTCATGGCGCTCGCGGCCATGATGTCAACTCCCTACGGTGGCGCTCCGCGCGCTGCGGAACACGTTCGGTACGAAAGGTGCGGTATCGCTGTCGCGTGCCTCGCGCCGGTCCGGGCCGGCGGAGACGCGCGGGCCGCACGCCGCGACGCTACGAGGCGCACGCGACGTGCGGGGGCGTGGGGTGGACGTCGCGCGGCGGCACGTCGCGACGCGACGCCATGCGGACCACGCGACGTGTGCCGCGACGTCGCGCCGTCTCGACGGCGCGCGGCACGTGGCGCCACGGGGCCCACGTCGCGTGCGGCACGCCACGTCGCGGCCCCGCGCGCGGCGTCCCCCGTACGACGCGAGACCACCTACGACGCGGCACCGCGCACGCCACGACATCACGCGCGACGCGGCCCACGTCGCGACACGCCCCGCCCCGCGCGACGTCCCACCCCGCCGCGTCAGCCCCCCTGCTGCCGCTTCCGCCGCCTGCCGAGGAGCATGGCGGCCAGGACGACGAGGACGGCGACGACGAACATGGCGGTGCCGATCACGTTGATCTGCACCGGGGTGCCGCGCTGCGCCGAGCCCCACACGTACATCGGGAAGGTCACGGTGGAGCCGGCGTTGAAGTTGGTGATGATGAAGTCGTCGAACGAGAGCGCGAAGGCGAGCAGCGCGCCGGCCGCGATGCCCGGTGCGGCGATCGGCAGCGTGACGCGCAAGAAGGTCTGGACGGGCCCGGCGTAAAGGTCCTGCGCGGCCTGTTCCAGGCGCGGGTCCATGGACATGACGCGTGCCTTGACCGCCGTCACGACGAAGCTGAGGCAGAACATGATGTGCGCGATCAAAATCGTCCAGAAGCCGAACTGGACGCCCATGTTCAGGAAGAGCGTCATCAGCGAAGCGGCCATGACGACCTCGGGCATCGCCATGGGCAGGAAGATCAGCGAGTTGACCGCGCCGCGCGCGCGGAACCGGTACCGCACGAGTGCGAAGGCGATCATCGTGCCGAGCACCGTCGCCCCGAGCGTCGCCCAGGCCGCGATCTGGAGACTGAGCGAGAGCGAGCCGCACATGTCGGCCACTCCGCAGGGGTCGGTCCAGGCATCGGTGGAGAAGCGCTGCCACTCGTAGTTGAATCGTCCGTTCGGCTTGTTGAACGAGAAGATCATCACGACGACATTCGGAAGGATCATGTACGCGAGCGTGCAGATCCCGGCGATGACGACGAGGTTGCGGCGGACGGCGCGCAGCGGCCCGCCGGGCTTGCGCGCACGCGACGCCGACGCGGCGTCACGCGGCGTACGGCGCGCCGCGGGCGCGACGTCGCGCGGCGTGGGGGTCCGGGTGCTCATCAGATCAGGTCCTCCGTACCGGACTTGCGCAGGTAGACCGTGACGGCCGCGAGGATGGCCGCCATGAGGATGAAGGAGAGGGCGGCGGCGGCCGGATAGTCGAGGACGCGTAGGAAAAGCGTCTGAATGACGTTTCCGATCATCCGCGTATCGGTCGACCCGAGGAGATCGGCGTTGACGTAGTCGCCGGCCGCCGGGATGAACGTGAGCAGCGTCCCCGAGACGACGCCGGGAAGCGACAGCGGGAAGGTCACCTTCCGGAAGGTCGTGAACGGCGCGGCGTACAGGTCGCCCGCGGCCTCGTGGAGCCTCGGGTCGATGCGCTCCAGGGACGTGTACAGCGGCAGGATCATGAACGGCAGGAAGTTGTACGTGAGCCCGCAGACGACCGCGAGCGGCGTCGCGAGGACGCGGTCGCCCTCGGTGATGCCGAGCGCGCTCGTGACGTCCAGGAGGTGCAGCGTGTTGAGCACGTCCACGACGAAGCCGCCGTCGGCCAGGATCGTCTTCCACGCGAGGGTGCGGATGAGGAAGCTCGTGAAGAACGGCGCGATGACGAGGATGAGCACCAGGTTGCGCCAGCGCCCCGCGCGGAAGGCGATGAGGTACGCGAGCGGGTAGCCGAGCGCGAGGCACAGGACCGTCGCGACGGCGGCGTAGGCGAGAGAGCGCACGAACTGCGGCCAGTACTCGCTGAAGACGTCCCAGTACGTGGCGAAGTGCCACGTCACCCGGAAGCCGTCCTCCAGCGACCCGGTCTGCACCGACGTGGACGCCTGGTAGATCATCGGCAGCGCGAAGAAGACCAGCAGCCACAGCATGCCGGGCAGCAGCAGCCAGTACGGGACGAGGCGGCCACGCACCCGGACGCCGCGACGTCGGGGCGGCGTGGGGCCCGCGACGTCGTCGGGTCCCGGTGTGTTCGCGGGCGGCGCGGGTGGTGCTTCGGTGGCGCTCACGCGGCGTCCCGCTCGCTGCCCGCCGTGGCGACGCCCGCGTCTATGTCCTGCTCCGCGTCGAGACCGAAGCCGTGTGCGGGGTTCCAGTGCGCGACGACCTCGGCACCGGGCATCAGGCGCGCGTCGCGCTCGATGTTCTGCGCGTACACCTCGAAGCGCCCGCAGCAGGGGGCGTCGAGCACGTACTGCGTGGAGACCCCGATGAAGCTGGAGTCGGTGATGCGGCCCCGGACCCGGTTGCGTCCCTCGGGTATCCGCGCCTCGTCCTCGACGGGGACGAGCGAGACCTTCTCGGGGCGCACGCCGAGCAGCAGCGCGCCGCCCGCGCGCGGCGGTACGGCGCAGCGCGCGGCGGGCACGACGAGGCGTGTGCCACGCGACGTCAGCGCGACGTCGCCGTCCGGCGTCGCGTCGGCGACGGTGCCCGGGATGAGGTTCGAGGTGCCGAGGAAGTTCGCCACGAAGGTGCTGCGCGGCGTCTCGTAGAGGTCCTCGGGGGCGCCGAGTTGTTCGACCCGGCCGGCGTTCATGACCGCGACGGTGTCGGCCATCGTCATGGCCTCCTCCTGGTCGTGCGTCACGTGCACGAAGGTGATGCCGACCTCCGTCTGGATGCGCTTCAGTTCGAGCTGCATCTGCCGGCGCAGCTTGAGGTCGAGGGCGCCGAGGGGCTCGTCGAGGAGCAGGACCTTGGGGCGGTTGATGAGCGCGCGGGCGACGGCGACGCGCTGCTGCTGGCCACCGGAGAGCTGGTGCGGCTTGCGGCGCGCGTAGTCGCCGAGCTGGACGAGGTCGAGCATGTCGGCCACCTGCTTCTTCACCGACTTGATGCCGCGTCGTCGCAGGCCGAACGCGACGTTCTCGTAGATGTCGAGGTGCGGGAAGAGCGCGTAGCTCTGGAACACCGTGTTGACAGGGCGGCGGTGCGGCGGGAGCGCCGTCACGTCCTCGTCGCCGAGGTGCACGGAGCCGGAGGTCGGCACCTCCAGGCCCGCGATCATGCGCAACGTCGTCGTCTTGCCGCAGCCGGAGGCGCCGAGCAGCGCGAAGAAGGACCCCTGCGGAACGGTCAGGTCCAGCGGGTGCACCGCCGTGAAGTTCCCGTACTTCTTCCCGATCCCTTCGAGGCGCACGGCGCCGCCCCGGTCGGTCGGGGCCGTCTGGTCGGTGGATGGCGTGGTGGTCGTCATGAGCTGTATCCCGGTGGTGGAGGTGCCGGTGGTGGAGCCTTCGGAGTGGGAACGGTGCGGGGGTGCGCCGGGTAGTACGGCGCGTGGTTCTCGTAGGGGGTCGGTACGGGTCCGACGCCGCGACGTCGCGCGGGGTGCGTCGCGTCGGCGCGGGGTCGCGCGGGTCTCGCGCGGTGCCGGTCGCCGTGGGGCTTCGTGTCCGGGGGCGGCGGTACGTCGCGTACGTGACGTCGCGTCGCACGCCGCGAGCGCCGGGTGCGCGACGTACGGCTCGCGACGTCGCGATGTACCCCGTCGCGTCGCCCCGCGGCGCGCGCCCCACGCGACGTGCCGACGTGCCGACGTGCCGACGTGCCGCAACGTCGCTCCGTACCGCGTCGGCCGCCGCGACGTCGCGGCCTTCGCGTCAGCCGTCCGTCAGGGAAGCGAACTTCTTCTCATAGGCCGTCTCCTCCTTCGTCGCGAGCGAACGAAAGGCGTGGGACTTCGCCGCCATGACGCGGTCGGGGACGATGAGCGGGTTGTCGGCCGCGTCCTTGTCGATCTTCGCCAGTTCCGGCTTGACGCCGTCGACCGGGCAGACGTAGTTGATCCAGGCCGCGAGCTCGGCGGCGACCGGCGGTTCGTAGTAGTAGTCGATCAGCTTCTCGGCGTTCGCCTTGTGGCGCGCCTTGTTGGGCACCATGAGGTTGTCGGTCGAGGTCATGTAGCCGGAGTCGGGGATGACGTAGCGCACGTCGGGGTTGTCGGCCTGGAGCTGGACCACGTCGCCTGCCCAGGCGAGACAGGCCGCGAGGTCGCCCTTGCTCAGGTCGGCGATGTAGTCGTTGCCCGTGAAGCGCCGCACCTGTTTGCGGTCGACGGCCTTCTGGATGCGCGCGATCGCCGCGTCGTACTGGTCGGCCGTCACCCGGCCGGGGTCCGTGCCCATGTCGAGCAGCACCATGCCCACGGTGTCGCGCATCTCCGAGAGCAGCCCCACCTTGCCCTTGAGCTTGGGGTCGTCCAGCAACTGGGAGACGGAGGTGATCTCACGGCCGCCCGTCGCCTTGATGTTGTAGGCGATGAAGGTCGAGATGCCGGCCCAGGGGTACGAGTAGGAGCGGCCCGGGTCCCAGTCGGGGCTGCGGAACTGCGGCGCGAGGTTGGCGTAGGCGTGCGGCAGGTGGGCGGGGTCGAGCTTCTGCACCCAGCCGAAGCGTATGAGCCGCGCCGCGAGCCAGTCGGTGACACAGATCAGGTCGCGGCCGGTGTCCTGGCCCGCGGCGAGTTGTGGCTTGATCTTGCCGAAGAACTCGACGTTGTCGTTGATGTCCTCGGTGTACTTGACCTTGATGCCGGTGCGCTTCGCGAAGGCGTCCAGCGAGGGGCGGTGGCGGTTGTCGTCGCTGACGTCGATGTACTCGGTCCAGTTGGAGAAGTTGACGCTCTTCTCCTGCTTGGAGTGGTCCTCGGAGGTGACCGTGTCGTCGCCCGTCTTCGCCGCGGCGGGGATGCCGCAGGCGCTGAGCCCCGCGAGGCCGCCCGCGGCGAGCGCGCCGCCGACGACGGCGCGCAGCACGGCGCGTCGTCCGGGCGCCCACGGCGCCGCGCCGCGCCGCCCCGTCCAGCCGCCCCGTACCGCGCGCGACAGCGCACGCGCCGTGGCCGGTGGCGGACGATCCGAATCGAACTGTTCCATGCGCTGTGCCCTTCCGGGTGAGCCTGCTCGATGAGGGGGCCGTGGGGCCGGTCGGTGCGCTACCGGTCCCCGAAGACGGTGCGGTGCCAGTCTTTTCTGGCCACCGCTGTGTTGTCGAACATGACGTGTTTGACCTGGGTGTACTCCTCGAAGGAGTACACGGACATGTCCTTGCCGTAGCCCGAGGACTTGTAGCCGCCGTGCGGCATCTCGCTGATGATCGGGATGTGGTCGTTGATCCACACGCAGCCGGCCTTGATCTCGCGGGTGGCACGGTGCGCGCGGTACGTGTCGCGCGTCCAGGCCGAGGCGGCGAGCCCGTACGGGGTGTCGTTGGCGAGGCGCAACGCCTCGTCGTCGGTGTCGAAGGGGAGCACGACGAGGACGGGGCCGAAGATCTCGGACTGCACGACCTCGCTGTCCTGCGCGACGTCGGCGAGGAGCGTCGGGCGGTAGTACGCGCCGTCCGCGAGCGCGCCGCCCGGCGCCTCGCCGCCGGTCACGACGCGCGACGTCGCGCGGGCGCGCTCCACGAACGCCGCGACGCGGTCGCGGTGCGCGTGGCTGATGAGCGGCCCGAGGTCGGTCGCCGGATCGAAGGGGTCACCGAGCCGCACCGTCTCCATGAGCGCCGCGACGTCGCGTACGAAACGCTCGTAGACGGGGCGCTGCACGTACGCGCGCGTCGCGGCGGTGCAGTCCTGCCCGCCGTTGATGAGCGAGGCGGCGACCGCGCCGTGCACGGCGGCGTCGAGGTCCGCGTCGTCGAAGACCACGAAGGGGGCTTTGCCGCCCAGTTCGAGGTGGAGCCTGCTGACGCCGCCGGTGGCGAGCTCCGCGACGCGCTTGCCGACGGCCGTCGATCCGGTGAACGACGTCATCGCGACGTCGGGGTGCGTGACGAGGCGCTCGCCCGCGTCGCGGCCCGTGCCGTTGACGATGTTCACGACGCCGTCGGGGAGGCCGGCGGCCGTCGCGGCCTCGGCGAAGAGGAGCGAGGTGAAGGGGGTCAGCTCGGAGGGCTTGAGCACGATCGTGTTCCCTGCCGCGATGGCCGGAAGGATCTTCCAGGCGGCCATCTGGAGGGGGTAGTTCCACGGCGCGATGGAGCCGATGACGCCGATCGCCTCGCGACGTACGTACGAGGTGTGGTCGCCGCTGTACTCGGCCGCCGCGCGCCCTTCGAGGTGCCGCGCGGCGCCGGCGAAGAAGGTCGTGTTGTCGACGGTGCCCGGCACGTCGAACCCGCGGCTGAGCTTGATCGGCTTGCCGCACTGGAGGGACTCGGCCTGGGCGAAGTCCTCGGCACGCTCGGCGAGCACCGCCGCGAAGCGGTGCAGGGCGTCCGCACGCTCGCCGGGCGTCGCACCGGACCACCCGGGGAAGGCCGCGCGCGCGGCGGCGACCGCGGCGTCCACGTCGGCGGGCCCCGCGAGTTCGTACGTAAAGATCGTCCGCCCGCTCGCCGGGTCCACGACGTCCTGCCCGCTGCCCGACGTTCCGGGGACGAGGCGGCCATCGATGTACTGGGCGCCCGCGGCGAAGTGGTCCCGTGGCTGGAAGCGGTTGCGCATGTCGCTCTCCTCCGGCCCCGCGCGAGTGCGGGCACCGTAGCTCCGGCTCGATGTGAGTGCCGATCCTGGCAGAGCGGCATCACTTCAACAAGTGATTCCGTTGTTGCCTTTTGGTTACACGACGAAATCTGTCGGCCACCTGTCGAGTCTCCCACGAAAACCCATACGGAGTGCCGAGCGGGGCTGCAAAACTCGCGCCATGGATGAGGAGTTGACCAGGGACTACGCTGCACTGCTCGACCGGGCACGCGGCACGGTGCTGCCCGTGGGGGACGGCGCAGGCGACGAAATCCACGCTGCTGGGGCGGGTGGCGCGCCCCTCGCGACGCGTCGCGTGAAGTTCCTCCACTTCTGGGGGCACACGTCGCGCGGCGAGGGCGTCGACAAAGCGTGTCTGAGCCAGTGGTGGCCGGCGCCGTTCACGGTAGGCGACGCGACGTACGCCACGGCGGAGCACTGGATGATGGCGCATAAGGCGCGGCTCTTCGGCGACGTCGCGGCGGAGAACGCCGTGTTGACGGCGCCGGGCCCGGCGCAGGCGAAGGTGGCCGGCCGCCTCGTCCAGGGCTTCGACGAGGCGACGTGGGAGCGGGAACGCTTCCGCATCGTCGTCGAAGGCAGCGTCCACAAGTTCTGCGCAGACCCGGCTCTCAGCGCCTTCCTCCTCGGCACCGGCGACCGCGTGCTGGTCGAGGCCAGCCCGCTCGACCTGATCTGGGGCATCGGCCTCGCCGCCGACGACCCCCGCGCCTCCCGCCCGGCAAGCTGGCGCGGCCAGAACCTCCTCGGCTTCGCGCTCATGGCGGCACGCGACATCTTGGGTGGGGAGGGGTAGGGGCGGGAGGACGCGTCGGGCCGCGAGGGCGCGAGGAAGGGGGCGCGACGCGACGTGCGGGCGGAGGTGGTGCACGACGCTATGCGCAGGGGTCGCGCGGGGCGACGTCGCGGCGTGGGCACCGGCGCGACGTCTACGCGACGTCGGGGCGGGGGGACTACGCGACGTGTACGCGACGTCAGGGGTGGGATGACGGCGCGACGTACACGCGACGTCGGGGCGCGGCGACGGTACGGTCCCTAGGCGACGTGGCAATGGCGCGACGCGTACGCGCGACGTGGGGCACGGCGCCGACGCGACATGTACGCGACGTCGCGGCGTCGCGCGGGCACGACGCGAAGGCGACGTCGCTGCGCTACGCGGTCAGCGCGACGCCGCGTGCGGACCGCTTGCCGCGCCGGACGACGCCTGCGCGTGGTACTCGTGCGTCGCTCCGCCGCCCGTGTCCTCTTCCTCCACCGCGAGCACGAAGCCCACCACGAGGACGGCGAGGCCACCCACCAGCCCGACGACCCCGCACACCAACCCGGCCACCGACATCCCACGCCCCGGCCCGCCCGCGCGCCGCGCGCGTCCGGCCCCCACGGCGCCGAAGACGACGGCAAGCACGCCCGTCACGAGGCCGAGAAACCAGCACGCCACGGCGCCCCCGGCGTCGAGGGCGAAAGCGAGCCCGTAGGCGAGAAGCGCGACGACCCCGAGTGAGAGGGCGACACGAGCGGGTCCGGCGGGCTTCGGGAACGCGGCGCTCGCCGCGACGCGCGACGCGGACGGCACCGACGGCGCGCCGCGCGGCGACGTGACGCCTGGCGCGAAAGGTGCCGTAGACGGCGGTACAGGTGCCGTAACCGGCGCCCCGTACGACGCGGGCCCGGCGGCAGTCGCGGGCGCCGCGACGTTCGACGCAGGTACGGGGGACGTCGCAACGTACGGCGACGTCGCGTACCCCGCACGCGGCATTCCCTCGGGCGCGACGCGGGCGAGTGGATAGCCGAACGCCGCCCACCCCGGGCCCTCCGGCGATGTCGGGATACCCGGCACCGCGTCCCCACCTCGTCCCGGCACCGCGTCGGCGCCCCGTCCCGGCACCGTGTCCCGGGCTCGTCCGAACGAGGCGGGGCCCCGTACCGGCGACGTAGCCACGCCGTCGGAGAGGGCCGGGGCAAAAGACGGTGGCGCGACGTCGGGCGACCTTGTGCCCGGCAACGGCGCCGGCCAGGAAGCGGGAGCCGTGAAGGAACCGCCACCGCCCCGCGCAGCCGAAGCCCCCGCCTCCCCGCGGTCCCGGGCTTCGTCCCCGTCCGCGCCCCCCGCAGCCTCACGTGCCGTCACTATGCCCAAGACGTCGGGCGCGGCCCCCGCGCCCACCGTCCCGGCATGACCTCCACTCGCCCCGACGCCGCCCGCGAACGCCGCCTCGTCCCGCCCCGACGCCGCCTCGCCCCCGCCAGCCGCCGCGCCGTCCCCCTCGCGCGCCGCGCCCTCCCCTCCGTACGCGACGTCCCCCGCCAGGTGCCCCCCGCGCCCCGTACCGTCACACGGCGCGTCCTCACGCCCCGCGTCGTCCCCGTCGCCCCGCTGCGCCTCGTCCACCCATTCCCCTTCCTCATGCTCTGCCGCACCGCACCGCACCGCACCGCCCGGACGACGGCGCGGCGGAATGCCGCATCGTCCCGTATCCCGGCCGTCTGCCGCACGGCGCGCCGTCCTACGATGATCCCCGACCGGCGCCGAAACCGGTCCACCGCCTTGACCGGGGAAGGACCGCGAGGACCCATGAACGTCTCCAGCGAACTGCACACCTTCATCGCAGGTCTGCCCAAGGCCGAACTGCACGTGCACCACGTCGGCTCCGCCTCGCCGCGCATCGTCGCCGCGCTCGCGGCGCGCCACAGCGACACGCGGGTGCCCACGGCGCCGGAGGCGCTCGCGGACTACTTCACGTTCACGGACTTCGCGCACTTCATCGAGGTGTACCTCTCCGTCGTCGACCTCATCCGCACCCCCGAGGACGTCCGGCTGCTGACCTTCGAGGTCGCACGCGACATGGCGCGTCAGAACATCCGTTACGCGGAGCTGACCGTCACGCCGTACAGCTCGACGCGACGCGGCATCGACGCGCACGCCTTCATGGAGGCCATCGAGGACGCGCGCCACGCCGCGGAGAAGGAGTTGAACGTCGCGCTGCGCTGGTCCTTCGACATTCCCGGCGAGGCGGGGCTCGAAGCGGCGGAGGAGACGGCGCACCTCGCGACGGAGCTGGGCCCCGACGGGCTCATCAGCTTCGGTCTCGGGGGCCCGGAGATCGGGGTGCCGCGTCCGCAGTTCAAGCCGTACTTCGACCGCGCGCGGGCGGCGGGACTGCGCTCCGTGCCGCACGCGGGCGAGACGACCGGGCCCGAGACGATCTGGGACGCGCTCAACGAGCTGGGGGCCGAGCGCATCGGCCACGGAACGAGCGCCGTGCAGGACCCGCGGCTCCTCGCGCACCTCGCGGAACACCGCATCCCGCTGGAGGTGTGCCCGACGTCCAACATCGCGACGCGCGCCGTCGCGGACCTCTCGGAGCACCCGGTCAAGCAGATGGTCGACGCGGGCGTGCTCGTGACCATCAACAGCGACGACCCGCCGATGTTCGGCACCGACCTCAACAACGAGTACGCCGTAGCGGCCCGGCTCCTCGGCCTGGACGAACGCGGTCTGGCGGCGCTGGCGAAGAACGCCGTCGAAGCGTCGTTCCTCGACGCCGTGGGCAAGGCGCGGCTCCATGCCGAGATCGACGCGTACCTCGCCGCCTGGCTGGCGCCCTGACGCTGTGATGACATGCCCCCATGCGCACCGTCACCGCCGTGGGACATCGCGGCGATCCGTACCGTTTCCGTGAGAACACACTCGCCTCGCTGCGCTCCGCGTTCGCGAGCGGCGCCGACGCCGTGGAGCTGGACGTCCGGCTGACGCGCGACGGCGTGCCCGTGCTGCTGCACGACGCGACGCTCGCCCGGCTGTGGGGGGTCGACGCCCGGGTGAACGAGGTCACCGCCGCCGACGTCGCGCGCCGCACAGGGGGCGGCGTGCCCTCGCTCGCCGACGCCCTCGACGCGACGTCGGGGCGTCGCGTCATGATCGACCTCCCCTCCGCGACGTCGCGCACCGTACGCGCCGTCCTGGGCGTCGTACGCGACAGCGGCGCGACGTCGCGCGTGTACTACAGTGCCGGCGCCGACGCCATGCTCGCCGTCCGCGCGCAGGACCCCGCCGCGGAAATCGCGCTGACGTGGACGACGCTCGCCCCGCCGCGCCCGGCGCTCCTCGACACGGTCCGGCCCCGCTGGCTCAACTACCGCTTCGGCCTCCTCGACAGCGGCCTCGTCGCGTCGCTGCACCGCGACGGCTATCTCGTGTCCGCCTGGACGCCGGACACGCGGCGTTCGCTGCGTCGTCTCCTCGCCGCCGGTGTCGACTCCGTGACGAGCAACCGCGTCGGCGTCGCGTGCGCGGAACGGGACCGCGCGGGCCTCACACGCCCGTCGTCCCGCTCCAGCGACGCGCCAGTTCGGGACGCTCCCGCGCCGTGATGTCGCGTGCGATGGCGAGGCGACGCCGCGTCGCGTCGTCGGGGAAGATGAGCGGGTCCTCGGCGAGCGCGGCGGTCTCCTTGTCCTTCGACGCCGCGAGGACGTCGCGTGCGGCGGGCACGGGGCAGACGTAGTTGACCCACGCGGCGAGCGCCGCGGCGACCTCGGGCTCGTAGTAGTAGTCGATGAGGCGTTCGGCGTTGCGCTTGTGCGGGGCGCGGTCGGGGATCATGAGCGACTCGGCCCACAACTCCGCGCCCTCCTCCGGTACGAGGAAACGAATATCGGGGTTGTCGGCCTGGAGCTGGATCACGTCGCCCGAGTACGCCTGGCAGGCGAGCACGTCGCCCGAGGCCAGGTCCTTGATGTAGTCGTTGCCGGTGAAGCGGCGGATGTGCCCGGCGCGCACGCGCGGCGCGAGCCGGTCGCACATGCGGTGGAAGTCGTCGGTCGTCCAGCGGGTGATGTCCACGCCGTCGCCCTGGAGCAGCAGCGCGAACGCCTCGTCCATCCCCGACAGGAGCGTGACGCGCCCCTTGAGGTCGTCGTCCCACAGCTCGGACACGTGGTGCAGCGTGCGGCCCAGCTTGCGCGCGTTGTACGCGATTCCCGTGATGCCCGACTGCCACGGCACCGTGTAGCGCCGCCCGGGGTCGAACGCCGGGTCGCGCAACGAGGGATCGAGGTGGCGCGCGACGTGCGGCTGCCGGCCGCGGTCCATCTCCTGCACCCAGCCGAGCCGTACGAACCGCGCGCACATCCAGTCACTGATGACGATCAGGTCCCGGTCGGTGGACTGGTGGTTCATCAGCGACGGGCTGACCTTGCCGAAGAACTCGTCGTTGTCGTTGATCTCCTCGGTGTAGTGCACACGGATACCGGTACGTCGCGTGAAGGCGTCCAGCGTGGGGCGGCGCCGTCCGCTGTCGTCGGTGTCGATGTAGAGCGGCCAGTTGGCGAAGTCGAGTTCGTGCTCGCGCGCGGACCGGTCCGCGGCCGTACGGTCCCCCGGCGCGACGTATGCCGCGGGGACGCCGCAGGCGCCGAGCCCCAGCGTGCCCGCCGCCGCGACGCCGCCGCGCAGGACGGCACGTCGCGTCGGAACGCCGCGTCCTGGCGGGAGGACGTCGCGTCGCGGCGGGAGGACGTCGCGTCGCGCACGCGTCGTACGCGACGTGCACGCCGCCCGGGACGTACGCGACGTCGCGGCGAAGTCGGCGGGCAGGGACCGGGGTATCGATGGCTTCGGCACGCGCGCAGCATGACGCGCGTCACACGCCGACAGCAATCGACGTCGCGTCCCCACCGGACGGCGCGGGAAAGACACAGTGTCGAGGGCGGAGGGGGCACGGGCACGACGCGACGCACAACCCAGTGCGACGTCCTCGCCGCGACGCCGCGCACGCGCCGTACCCCGCGACGTCGCGCCTCGGTACGCGACGTACCGCGCACTACGCGACGTCCCCGCCCACCACGCGACGCCGCGACGTCACGCGACGTGCCGCAGTCCCCCGCTACGCGACGTCCCCACCCCCCGCGCGACGTCGCGCCGCTATGCGACATCCCCCGCCCCCCGCTCCCACCCCACCCCGCCCCCACACCAAAACGGCCCGCACCGCGCCTCCGCGCGGCACGAGCCGTCCCCGCCCTCCAGGAAACAGAACACGCCGCCAGCCCAGGCCCGTCCCGCTCCCCCGAAGGGTCCCGCCTCAGTCCAGCGACGTCATCACGTGCTTGACGCGCGTGTAGTCGTCGAACCCGTACAGCGACAGGTCCTTGCCGTACCCGGACTTCTTGAAGCCGCCGTGGGGCATCTCGGCGACGAGCGGGATGTGCGTGTTGATCCACACGCAGCCGAAGTCGAGCGACTTGGACATCCGCATGGCGCGCGCGTGGTCCTTCGTCCAGACGGACGAGGCGAGGGCGAACTCGACGCCGTTCGCGTACGCGAGGGCCTGCGCCTCGTCGGTGAAGGACTGGACCGTGATGACGGGCCCGAAAACCTCGTTCTGGATGATCTCGTCGTCCTGGCGCAGGCCGGAGACGACGGTCGGGGCGTAGAAGTAGCCCTTGTCGCCGACGCGGCGCCCGCCGGTCTCGACCTTGGCGTGCGCGGGCAGCCGGTCGATGAAGCCGCTGACCTGGGCGAGCTGGTTGGCGTTGTTGAGCGGCCCGTAGAAGGCGTCCTCGTCGTCGGGTCCGGCGGTGCGCAGTTCGGCCGCGGCCTTGGCGAGCGCGGTGACGAACTCGTCGTGCACCGATTCGTGCACGAGGACGCGGGTCGCGGCGGTGCAGTCCTGCCCGGCGTTGAAGTAGCCGGCCTCGGAGATGCCCGCGACGGCCTTCGCGAGATCGGCGTCGTCGAAGACGACGACGGGAGCCTTGCCGCCCAGTTCGAGGTGGACGCGCTTGAGGTCCTTGGCCGCCGAGCCCGCGACCTCCGTACCGGCGCGCACGGAGCCGGTGATGGAGGCCATGGCCGGCGTGTCGTGCTCGACCATGAGGCGCCCCGTGTCGCGGTCGCCGCACACGACGTTGAAGACGCCGTCGGGCAGCACGGAGCCGATGATCTCAGCCATCAGGACGGTCGACGCGGGCGTCGTGTCCGAGGGCTTGAGGACGACGGTGTTGCCCGCGGCGAGCGCCGGGGCGAACTTCCAGACGCCCATCATCATCGGGTAGTTCCACGGCGCGACCTGCGCGCAGACGCCGATCGGCTCGCGTCGTACGAAGGAGGTGAGCCCCTCCATGTACTCGCCCGCCGAGCGTCCGTCGAGCATGCGCGCGGCGCCCGCGAAGAAGCGGATCTGGTCCACCATCGGCGGGATCTCCTCACTGCGGGTGAGCCCGACCGGCTTGCCGGTGTTCTCGACCTCGGCGGCGATGAGTTCCTCGGCGCGCTCCTCGAAGGCGTCGGCGATCTTCAGCAGCGCGCGCTGGCGTTCCGCGGGCGTCGCGTCGCGCCACGCGGGGAAGGCCGCGGCGGCGGCGTCCATGGCGGCGTCCACGTCGACGGCGCGCGACAGGGGCGCCGTCGCATATGCCTCGCCGGTGGCCGGGTTCACGACCTCCGTGGTCGCGCCGTCCGCGGCGTCGCGGAACTCGCCGTTGATGTAGTTGCGCAGTCGGCGCAGTTCGGTGGTCACTGCCGGCCCTCCTGTCGGTGTCCGGAGCCCGGTGTCCAGGGCTCCCTGGCCACAGGCTCCGTGTCCAGAGCCTGAGACACCCACCCTAGCCGCAGAGGCAACGCTTTCGACACACCCGCTCCCCCCAGGCTGCGGAATCGGTGCTTTTCACGCTCGTGAACAACGGATTTCATCGATTCAGGCTTGCGGAACTACGGAGTCCTCGGGCAGAGTGAGGGCGTGGTCAGTCGCAGCTCAGAATCCAGGACCGGGAGCGGCAGCTCGTCGATCGATGCCGTCTCGCTGGCGATCATCGAACAACTCCAGGAGGACGGCAGACGTCCGTACGCCGCGATCGGCAAGGCCGTGGGCCTCTCCGAGGCGGCGGTGCGCCAGCGCGTGCAGAAGCTGCTCGACCAGGGCGTCATGCAGATCGTCGCGGTCACCGACCCGCTCACCGTGGGCTTCCGGCGGCAGGCGATGGTCGGGATCAACATCGAGGGCGACCTCGACCCCGTGGCCGACGCGCTCGCCGCGATGCAGGAGGTCGAGTACGTCGTCCTCACCGCCGGCTCCTTCGACCTGCTGGCCGAAATCGTGTGCGAGGACGACGACCACCTTCTCGATGTGATCAACAGACGGATCCGCACCCTCCCCGGAGTGCGTTCCACCGAGAGCTTCGTCTACCTGAAGCTCACGAAGCAGACCTACATGTGGGGAACCCGATAGCCGTGAGCAAGGACCTCTCCCGAACCGCGTACGACCACCTGTGGATGCACTTCACCCGCATGTCGTCGTACGAGAACGCGCCCGTCCCCACGATCGTGCGGGGCGAGGGCACCTACATCTACGACGACCAGGGCAAGCGCTACCTGGACGGCCTGGCGGGCCTCTTCGTGGTCCAGGCGGGTCACGGGCGCGCCGAACTGGCCGAGGCGGCGCACCGCCAGGCGAAGGACCTCGCGTTCTTCCCCGTCTGGTCCTACGCGCACCCCTCCGCGATCCAGCTCGCCGAGCGCCTCGCCCACCACGCCCCGGGGGACCTCAACAAGGTCTTCTTCACGACGGGCGGCGGCGAGGCCGTCGAGACCGCCTGGAAGCTCGCCAAGCAGTACTTCAAGCTGACCGGCAAGCCGACCAAGCACAAGGTCATCTCCCGCGCCGTCGCCTACCACGGCACGCCGCAGGGCGCGCTGTCGATCACCGGGCTGCCCGCCCTCAAGGCGCCGTTCGAGCCGCTCGTACCGGGTGCGCACAAGGTCCCGAACACCAACATCTACCGCGCGCCGATCCACGGCGACGACCCCGAGGCGTTCGGCCGCTGGACCGCCGACCAGATCGAGCAGCAGATCCTCTTCGAGGGCCCCGACACGGTCGCTGCCGTCTTCCTCGAACCGGTCCAGAACGCCGGCGGCTGCTTCCCGCCGCCGCCCGGCTACTTCCAGCGCGTACGGGAGATCTGCGACCAGTACGACGTGCTCCTCGTCTCGGACGAGGTCATCTGCGCCTTCGGCCGCCTCGGCACGATGTTCGCGTGCGACAAGTTCGACTACGTGCCGGACATGATCACCTGCGCGAAGGGCATGACCTCCGGCTACTCGCCGATAGGCGCCTGCGTCGTCTCCGACCGCCTCGCGGAGCCCTTCTACCGGGGCGACAACACCTTCCTGCACGGCTACACCTTCGGCGGCCACCCCGTCTCCGCCGCCGTCGCCCTCGCCAACCTCGACATCTTCGAGCGCGAGAACCTCAACCAGCACGTCCTCGACAACGAGGCCGCCTTCCTCGGCACCCTGGACAAGCTCCGGGACCTCCCCATCGTCGGCGACGTCCGCGGCAACGGCTTCTTCTACGGCATCGAGCTCGTCAAGGACAAGGCCACCAAGGAGACCTTCACCGACGAGGAGAGCGAGCGCATCCTCTACGGCTTCGTCTCCAAGAAGCTCTACGAGTACGGCCTGTACTGCCGCGCCGACGACCGCGGCGACCCGGTCATCCAGCTCTCGCCCCCGCTCATCTCCGACCAGTCCACCTTCGACGAGATCGAGGGCATCGTCCGCCAGGTCCTCACCGAGGCATGGACGAAGATCTGACCCCGGCCCCCACGCACGCCACCCCGGCCCCGACTCACTCTTGCGGGTGAGAGCGGGGCTGGGGTGTTTTTTTGGGGGGGGAGGCGGGGCGCTCGGGGCAAGGCACCGGGCTCGGGCGCGGCGTGCGGGCGAGACGGCGTGGGGCGCGCGACGCGGAGTGACGCGACGTGGATGGGGCGTCGTGGGGCGCGACGCCAGGCGACGCGACGCGGCGTGACGTGACGTGATGGCGATGCGGTACGCGACGTAGCGCACGGCTGGTACGCGACGTCGGGCCATACGCGACGCCACGTCGCCGCCGCGTGGGCGCGACGTCGCGTCGCCAACGTCGCCTGCGCGACGTACTACGCGTCAGCCCGCACGCGACGTGGCAGCGCGATACGACGCAACGCGGCGCGACGTCGCGCGCCACACACGCGACGCGACGCCCCGCCGAAGGCGACGTACCCCCACCCCCAGCGCTACGTGACGCGGCGACGTCGCGCCGACAGACGCCGCGTCGCCCCGTCCACCGCACCCCACGCCGCGCGACGTCGCGGCGTACGGCGGATGGCGCGCGACGCCGCACGCCGCGTGTTACGTTCCAGGCGATTTAGGGACGAACAACGCGCTCTCGCGACCGGTCGGACACGGACGCGACGTCAACCCGCCGCCACGCGGTCCGGCACCGTCGCGGCGACTCGCGCGACGCCGCCCCGAATCCGACGGCCCCGAGCGGAACTGAGGTGCACTGCATGGCTGCCCCCTCGCCATCCCCGGCCGACGACGTGCTGCGGGCCGAGGGCCTGCACGTGACCCGTCACGGCTCCCCCGTGCTGAGCGACGTGACGCTCAGCCTGCGACACGGCGAGATCCTCGCCGTGGGCGGACCACGCGGCAGCGGACGCTCCACCTTGCTGCGCTGCCTCGCCGGCATGGCCCGCCCCGACCAGGGCGGCATCTGGTTCGACGGGGCGCCGCTCCACGAGCTGTCGACGGCGCGGCGTGCCCACGTACGGCGCGACCACTTCGGCTGGCTGGAGGAGACACCGCACCTCGCCCCGGAACTCACCGCATGGGAGAACGCGGCGCTGCCGCTCCTCCTGCGCGGCGTCCCGCACCGCGCGGCACGCGACGTCGCGACGGAGTGGCTGGAACGCCTCGACATCGCCCCGTGCGCGCGACGCCGCCCGCACGCGCTCACCCACCTGGAGCAACACCGCGTCGCGATGGCCCGCGCGCTCGCCGGCACCCCCGCGCTCCTCTTCGCCGACGAGCCCACCGCCGCGCTCCACTCGGCCGACCGTGCCGTTCTGCTGCGCACCCTCGTCACCGCGGCGCGCACGCACGGCATCAGCATGCTCCTCACGACCCACGGCGACGAAGCGGCGGAACTCGCCGACCGCTCCGTCTCCCTGCGCGACGGACGCCTCGCCGACGCGACGTCCGTCTCCGGCGACGTTCCCGGTACGGAAGAGGGGAAGGCGACGTGCTCAGTCTCCGTCTAGTACGCGGCGGCAGGCCGCTCGTCCAGGCGCGGCGTCTCCTCGTGAGCGCGGCGTCGGCGGGCACCGGCTTCCTCCTCTTGGCCGCCCTCGGGCACGCCCTGTCGCACGACGGCGCGGCAAGCTCCGTCCGGCGCCTCGCATGGTGCCTCGTCCCGCTGGTCGCCACGGTGTACGTCGCGGTCGCCGTCTCCCGCACGGACCCCGCGCTCCGTCCCGAACGCGGGCGACCGCCCTACGGCCTCTCGTCCCGCGGCATGCGCCTCCTCACGGGCACAGCCACCGCGGCGTTCTGCGCCCTGGGCTCCGTCGCCGCGCTGCTCCTCTTCCTCCTCGGCCGCGGCAGCCTAGGCGTCCGGCCCCTGGGCGACGGCGCCGCGAAGGCGCTTGGCGCAGGCTTCGACATTCCCGTCGCGGCCGTCCTCACGCTCCTCGCCCTCGTCCCCGTCGCGACCTCGGCGGCGACAGCGGCCCTCGTTCCCGTCGCCGCCGGGCAGGGCACGGCGAACGCGACGCCCGGCGCGACGTCGGCGCCGCCGGGCCTGCCCTGGGGCGTCGCGCTGCTGGCAGCCGGGTTCGCCGTACGCGCCACACTCGGCGAGGGAACGGCCGGCCTCTCCGCCAAGGCCCTCGCGGGACGTGGCGGCGTTCCGGGCGGCGTCGTGGCCGGCTGGGCGCTGATCGCCGCGGGACTCGCCGTCGCCGGTCCGGGGATCACGTGGCTGTGCGGCAGGCTGCTGCAATCGGGCCGCCCCGGCGCCGTACGCCTCCTCGCGGGGCGCGGCCTCCAGGAGGAAGCTCGGCGCGTCGGCCGCCCCCTCGGCGTGGCAGTCGCGGTGGGTGCCGCGCTCGCCGCGGCGTACGGCGGCGACGCGACGTACAAGGCGACGGGCCCGCTCACGGCGCTCGGCGTGGGTCTCGTGGTGGGCTGCGCCGCGATCGCGCTTCTGCTGGCCGCCGTCGAGTCCCGTCAGGCCCGTACGGACATCACCGCGGCGCTGGAGCAGTCCGGGACACCCGCCGCGACACTCCGGACCGCCGTGGCCGTTCGCGCCGGTGCCGTGCTGCTCGCCCTGATCCCGTTGACGTGGGCCGTCACGGTGCTCGCGACGTTGCCGGTCGGCCACTGACGCCTACGCCGCCCGCACCGAAGAGATCAGCGCGCCACCGATGAATCCCGTCGCGCCGGGCGGTCATCACCTGCATACGGACGCACGGAGACGTCGTGGTGCCCGTCGCGGCACGCCCGCACGTTCCAGGTGCGGCGTCGCTGCCCTTACCGAACCAGGAGAACCTGATGAGCTACCAGCAGATGATCTTCATCAACCTCGTTGTCAACGATCTCTCCGTGACGAAGAAGTTCTTCACCGACCTGGGTTTCCGCCTCAACGAACAGTTCAGCGACGAGGAGACCGCGAGCGTGGTCATCAGCGACACGATCATCACGATGCTGCACACGCGGGAACGCTTCGCCCAGTACACGCCGGCGGGCAAGACGCCCGCGGACGCCACGGCGACGACCGAAGTGTTGCTGACACTCAGTGCGCGCAGCCGGGAAGAGGCCGACATGCTCGCCGACCGGGCGCTCGCCTCCGGCGGCAGCCCGGCTCGGGAGGCCGAGGACCACGGCTTCATGTACGGGCGCTCCTTCACCGACCCCGACGGTCACGTCTGGGAGGTCGTCTGGATGGACCCCACGCAGATCCAGGAGTGAGCCACGCGACGTCGCGCAACGGAGGACGGGGGACGTCGCGTCAGACGGAACTGCGCGCCGTCGCGTCAGATCTCGCGCAACGTCGCAACAGACGGTGCGGCGCACGCGACGTCGCGCCAGGCTCCGCGTACGTCGCGCGCCGCGTCGGCCACCACGCGGCGCGCGTCGTGGCGCTAGTCCAGCACCACGACGTCCTGGGCGTCGAAGACGACGCCTACACGGTCCCCGCGTTCCGGTGCCTCGTACAACGTGCACGTCGCCTCGATCTCCGGCGCGTCGTGGGGACGCAGTCGTACCGAGACGTGGGTGCCATGGAAGGTCCGTGCCACGACCTCGCACGGAAGGCCGCCGGACTCCGCGACGAGGCGCACTCCCCCGGGCCGTACGAGCACCGTGTGCTCCCCTGACGCCGCCGTGACGCTTTCGTGCAGCGGCAACCGCCCCCACGGCGTCTCCGCGACGCGTCCCGTAACCCGGGCGCGTACCAGGTTGCCGAAGCCGAGGAAACGCGCGACGAAGGGATCAGCGGGGCGCCGCCAGACGTCGAGCGGCGCCCCGGACTGCGCGATCGCCCCGTCGCGCATGATGACGACCCGGTCGGCGAGGGCGAACGCCTCTCCCTGGTCGTGCGTCACGGCGAGCACCGTGGTGCCCAGCGCGGTGAACAGCTCGCGCAGCTCCTGCACGAGGCGTTCGCGCAGCGTCCTGTCGAGTTGTCCGAACGGCTCGTCGAGCATGAGCAGGCTGGGCCTGGGCGCGAGCGCGCGCGCCAGGGCGACGCGCTGCTGCTCGCCGCCCGAGAGCGAACCGACGCCGCGATGCCCCGCGTCGGCCAGTCCGACGAGCGACAGCAACTCGGCCACCCGCGCTTCGCGCTCACCCGACGGCATACGCCGCATGCGCAGACCGAACGCGACGTTGCCCGCGACGTCGCGCTGCGGGAAGAGCTGATGGTCCTGGAACATGAGTCCCACGCCGCGCCGGTGCACCGGCACGTCGCGCTGATCCTCGCCCCCGAGCCACACGCTCCCCGCGTCGAGCGGCTGCAAGCCCGCGACGGCGCGCAGGAGCGTCGATTTCCCGCTCCCGCTGGGCCCCAGGACGCAGACGACCTCGTGCGTGCGCACCGACAGGTCCACCGCGTCGAGCGCCGCCCGCCCGTTCCCGAAACGCACCGTGGCCCCGTCGACGCGCAACGCGGCCCTGGGCTCCGCTTCCCCTTGTCGCACGCCGACGACGCGCGACGTCGCGGCCCGCGCCGTCCCCCCGTCGCGCGCCGAAGCCTCGGCGGCGTTCTCGCGACGTGCACCACTGGAGCGCGGCATCAGCGCGACCTCTCCTTCGTAAGGGGCCCCTCGGTGGGGGCGGTGACCGCGCCGTCCGGGCGCAGCGCCGGAGCCTGGCGCGGCTTCGTGACGGCGGCGGGGCTGGACCGTGCACGGCCGGACGGACCCCTGCCTCCTTGGCCCACGTCGCGTGGGCGCAGCCGCTCCAGGACCAGCAGGGAGACGACGCACACCAGCATGAGGACAGTGGAGAGCGCCATTGCCTGCCCGTAGTTCAGGTCGCCGGGACGTCCCAGGAGGCGCGCGACGGCGACGGGCAGCGTCGGGCTGTCCGGGCGGGCGAGGAAGACGGTCGCGCCGAATTCGCCCAGTGACACGGCGAAGGCGAAGCCGGCGGCCACGAGCACCGCGCGACGTACCAGCGGCAGATCGACCTCCCACCACACCCGCCACGGCGACGCCCCGAGCACCGACGCGGCGTCGCGCAGCCGTTGGTCGACGGCGCGCAGCACGGGAAGCATCGTCCGGACGACGAACGGCGCGCCCACGAGTGCCTGAGCGAGCGGGACGAGAATCCAGGACGCGCGCAGATCGAGCGGAGGCTCGTCGAGCGCGATGAGGAAGCCGAAGCCCACGGTGACCGCCGACACCCCGAGCGGCAGCATCAGCAAGGCGTCGAATCCGCGGAGCAGCCGGGATACGCCGCCCGGCCGGCCGTCCTGCCCCCGTCGCTCACGGCTGAGCGCGACGGCGGCCAAGCCGCCGACGACGAGGGCGATGAGCGTCGCCACGGCCGCGTAACGCAGAGAGTTGCCGACCGCCGCGATGGGAGCGACGAGGAAGGTGCCTCCGTCTGCGGAACCGAGGGCCCGGAAGTAGGTCAGACCGAAGCCGTCCGGGGTGTCGAAGGCGCGCAGGACGAGCACCGCGAGCGGCAGCACGAGAAGTACCGCGACGACACCCAGGACGCCGCTCAGCAGCGTCCACTGCGCCACGCCGCGTGGCCGCCGCGCCGTGCGCGACGGGTCCACGAGCCGCAACGTGCTCTCGCCCCTGCGCAGCACCCACGCGTGCAGAGCCAGCACCGCCACGACGGCGCCGAGCTGGACGAGCGTCAGCACCGCCGCCGTGGAGAGATCGAGCAGCTGCGCCGTCTGCCGGTAGATCTCCACCTCCAGCGTCGAGTAGGCCGGGCCGCCGAGGATCTGCACGATCCCGAACGACGTGAAGGTGAACAGGAACACCATCAAGCCGGCCGACGCCACGGCGGGAGCGAGCGCAGGCAGCGTGACCGCCCGCCAGGCCCGCCAGCGCGAAGCGCCCAGGGTGCGCGCGGCGTCCTCCTGCCGCGTGTCCAGCTGCGCCCACAATCCGCCGACCGTGCGCACCACGACGGAGTAGTTGAAGAAGACGTGGGCCGCGAGGATCGCCCAGACCGTGGTGTCCAGGCGCACGCCCCACAGCTCGTCCAACAGCCCGCCGCGCCCGAGTACGGCGAGGAAGGCGCTGCCGACCACGACAGTGGGCAGGACGAAGGGCACCGTGACGACGGCGCGCAGCACGCCCTTCCCGGGGAAAGCAAAGCGCGCGAAGACGTACGCCCCGGGCAGTGCGAGGAGAAGGGTCAACGCCGTGGACACCAGGGCCTGCCACGTCGTGAACCAAAGCACGTCGCGTATGTCGCGGCGCCCCAGGACATCCGCGACGGCGCCGAGCTGCCACCCCGCCGAGGTGTGCAGCCCACGCCCCACGATCGCCGCGACGGGATAGCCGAAGAACAGCGCGAAGAAGAGCGCGGCGGCCGCGACGAGGAGCAGCACGGTGACGCGACGTCGCGTCACGGGACGCGCCGGGGTGAGGCGACGTCGCGCGGGACGTCGCGACGTGTCAGCGCGACCTACGGCGCGCGCCGACGCGTCGTGCGGCGTCCCAGGCGACATCCCGCGCGACCTCACTTGACGACCAGTGAGGTCCAGGCGTTGATCCAGTCCTCACGGTGCTCGGCGATCTTCTGCGGCGCGACGGTCCGCGCTCCGTCGGCCTCCGCTCCGTACCGCGTGAACAGATCCGGCAGCGCCGTCCCCTTGACGACCGGATTGACGAACATCTGGAGCGGCATGTCCCGCTGGAAGGTGTCGCTCAGCAGGAAGTCGAGGAGCGCCTTGCCGCCCTCCGGGTTGGGCGCACCGTCGAGCAGACCCGCGAACTCCGTCTGCCGGAAGCACGTCCCGGTCGCGACACCCGTGGGCGCGTCCTCGGGCCGCGGATCCGCGTAGAGGACCTCGACGGGCGGGCTGGAGGCGTACGAGACGACGAGCGGCCGGTCGCCGCCCGCCTTGTGTCCACCGGCGGAGCCCGAGAACTCCTCGTTGTACGCCTGCTCCCAGCTGTCCACGACCTTGACGCCGTTGGCGCGAAGCTTCTTCCAGTACGTCTGCCACCCCCGCTCCCCGTACTGCGCGACGCTTCCGAGGAGGAAGCCGAGACCCGGCGAAGACGTCGCGGTGTTCTCCGTCACGAGCAGGTTCTTGTAGGCGGGGTCGGCGAGGTCGGCGAGGGTCTTCGGCGGGTCGAGCTTCTTACCCTCGAAGTACTTCTTGTCGTAGTTGACGCATATGTCACCCGTGTCGATGGGGGTGACACGGTGCCGCTTGCCGTCGAGTTGGAGGTCTGCGGGGACGGCGGAGAGTCCCTTCGCCTCGTACGGCTGGAAGACTCCCTGATCCAGGGCGCGGGACAGCAGGGTGTTGTCGACGCCGAAGAAGACGTCGCCCTGAGGACGCCCCTTGGTGAGGACGGCCTGGTTCACCGCCTGACCGGCATCGCCGCTCTTGAGGACCTTGAGGCGGTACCCGGTCTTCTGCTCGAACTTCTTCAGCACGCTCTTGGAAGCGGCGAAGGAGTCGTGGCTGACGAGTGTGACGGTCTTGCCGCTCGACGGGCCGGCATCGGCCGCCGAGTCGTCGCCGCAGGCGGCGAGGCCGGTAGCGGCCAGACCCGCCGCGACTATGGCGGCGACGGTCTTGCGTCGGGTGGACATGAATTCCTCCTGGGGTGGCCAGGAGAAGACGCGGCCCTGCCCGCGGCCGGCGAGGCCGCGGGCAGGGCACAACAGCATGAGTGGTGACCGAACTCCCTACCCGGAATGACCCGGGCGAGGTTCAGAGGGTCTGCGACCTGTACACCGGTGACCGGTGTGGTGTCGCACTCTCAGCGCTGTGGCGCTCCCCTGTCGGAATGTGTACGTCGTACGGAGTATGAAGATGTCGCGCTCCCGGACGCGCCGCGAGCGATGCTGCTCTCCCACCCTATCGCTACGCCGCGCGGGGCACCGGTGCCGTCCAGGCCGCACCGCGTGCGACGTGCCTCGCGCCGTCCACGCCACGTCGCGTGCCCCACGTCCTCGCCGCCTCGCCTGCGCGACGTCCACGCCGCATCGTGCACACGACATGCCCTGCGCCTGCCCCGCCGCATCCTGCCCACACCCACGCACGCCGCGTCGCACGCCACCACGTCGCGTCGCGGCACCACGTCACCTCGCGGCACACGCGGCACCCCGCCGCCCTGCGCCGCCGCGCCATGCTCCCTCAGCGCTCCGCCGCCGCCAACTGCCCGCACGCGCCGTCGATCTCCTGCCCCCGGGTGTCGCGCACCGTCACCGGCACACCATGAGCCGCGATCGCGTCCACGAAGGCGCGCTCGTCCTCCGGCCGCGACGCGGTCCACTTCGACCCGGGCGTCGGGTTGAGCGGGATGAGGTTGACGTGCACGCGCTTGTTCTTCAGGAGCCGGCCCAGGAGGTCGCCGCGCCACGCCTGGTCGTTGATGTCGCGGATGAGCGCGTACTCGATCGACACCCGCCGCCCCGACTTCTCCGCGTACTCCCACGCGGCGTCCAGAACTTCACGTACCTTCCACCGCGTGTTGACGGGCACCAGCGTGTCCCGGAGCTCGTCGTCCGGGGCGTGCAGCGAGACGGCGAGCCTGCACTTGAACCCTTCGTCCGCGAAACGATGGATCGCGGGCACCAAGCCCACGGTGGACACCGTGATGCCGCGCTGCGAGAGCCCGAGCCCGTCGGGCTCCGGGTCGGTGAGCCTTCGGATGGCGCCCACGACGCGGTTGTAGTTGGCAAGAGGCTCGCCCATGCCCATGAAGACGATGTTGGAGAGCCTCGCCGGTCCGCCGGGAATCTCCCCGTCGCGCAGCGCGCGCATGCCCTCGACGATCTGGTGGACGATCTCGGCCGCCGAGAGATTGCGGTCGAGGCCGGCCTGCCCCGTCGCGCAGAACGGGCAGTTCATGCCGCAGCCCGCCTGCGAGGAGATGCACATGGTGACGCGGTCGGGGTAGCGCATGAGCACCGACTCGACGAGCGTGCCGTCGAAGAGACGCCACAGCGTCTTGCGCGTCGTGTCGTCGTCGCACGAGATGTGCCGCACGACCGACATCAACTCGGGCAGCAGCGCCTCCTGGAGCCGCCCCCGCGCCGCGGCGGGGATGTCGGTCCACTGCGCCGGGTCCTGGGCGTAGCGGGCGAAGTAGTGCTGCGAGAGCTGCTTGGCGCGGAACGGCTTCTCGCCGATGGCGGCGACGGCCTCCTTGCGCTCGGCGGGGCTGAGGTCGGCGAGGTGACGAGGGGGCTTCTTGGCACCGCGCGGCGCGACGAAGGTGAGTTCTCCCGGTGCGGGCGGCATGGGCCAATACTCCTCAGATACGGTGCGGCGCCGCGCGCCCCTGGGGACGCGACGACGCGCCGGGTGGGCGCCTCGGGGGCGGCGTACGGTGCGCGATGTCGCCCTGCGGGGCGCGACGCGGCGTGAGGCCGTACACGAAAGGGTCCGCCGTACGTCACGGCGGACCCTTTCAGCGTAACGCGCGCCCGGACCTCACCCCGAGTCGAAGGAGAGGCATCAGCCCCAGCCCGGCACGGACCTCGTCGCGAAAGCCGCCCGGCCCTCAGCCCGAGCCGACGAACAGGACGAGCAGCAGCCACACGACGGGCGCCGTGGGCAGCAGCGAGTCGAGCCGGTCCATGATGCCGCCGTGGCCGGGCAGCAGCGTTCCCATGTCCTTGATCCCCAGGTCCCGCTTGATCATGGACTCACCCAGGTCGCCCAGGGTGGCGCTGCCCGCGACGGCCAGGCCGAGGAGCAGCCCCTGCCACCACTGACCGTCGTCGATCATGAACTGCATCAGCAGCGCGCCAGCGACCATGGCGAAGCTCACCGCGCCCAGGAGTCCCTCGCGCGTCTTGCCGGGGCTGATGCGGGGGGCGAGCTTGTGCGTGCCGAAGCGCCAGCCCACCGCGTACGCGCCGGTGTCGCTCACGACCGTGAGCACGAGGAAGAGCAGCACGCGCCGCGGCCCGTCGTCCGCCGTGAGCAGCAGCGCGACGAACGTCGCGAGGAACGGCACGTAGAACGTCGCGAAGACGCCCGCCGTGACGTCGCGCAGATAGCCCTCCGGCGGCTGGAACATCCGCCAGAGGAGCACGACGAGCGCCGTCAGCGCCATCGCCACCCACGCGCCCTCGGCGCCCCGCACGTAGCCCGCGACGACCATCGCGACGCCGCCCGCCGCGAGCGGAATCAGCGGCGCCTTGATCTGCTTGCGCTCGGCGAGGCGGGAGGTCAGCTCCCACAGGCCGACGACGACGGCGAGCGCTATGACGCCGACGAAGACGGCCTTGACGATGAACAACGACGCGACGACAACGACGCCGAGACCGAGGCCGACCCCTATGGCCGCCCCCAGGTTCCGGCCGGCGCTCTTCTTCTGCCGGCCGGGGCTCGGTGCCGGGGACGGCTGCGCGACCGGGGTCGCGGGCGGTACGGGCTCGGTCCGGCCGGGCTCCCGCGGCACCTCGTCGCGGAACAGGGGACCACTCAGCCGAGCGGCCCCCCGGTCGTCGTCCTGGTCGCCGCCGTTCGCGGGTACGTCGGGCACGATGGGCATGGGCCGAGTCTCTTGGACGTCATGCCCTTCGTACACGGGACCCGCCGAGGCAGCCCCCTGTCCGGAGGTGGGCCACGGCTCGCCGTATCCGGTACGGGACGGCGCGTCCCAGGAGGAGTCGTTCATCAGACCTCAAGCAGCTCGGATTCCTTGTGCTTGAGCAGCTCGTCCACCTGCGCGACGTACTTCGCGGTGGTGTCGTCGAGCTCCTTCTCCGCGCGGCGCACCTCGTCCTCGCCGGTCTCCTTGTCCTTGACCAGCTTGTCGAGGGCGTCCTTGGCCTTGCGACGCACGGCGCGGATCGAGACGCGTGCGTCCTCGCCCTTGGTCCGTGCGACCTTGATGAACTCCTTGCGGCGTTCTTCGGTCAGCTCCGGGAAGACCACCCGGATGATGTGCCCGTCGTTGCTCGGGTTGACGCCGAGGTCCGAGTCGCGGATGGCCTGCTCGATGTTGCGCAGCGCGCTCTTGTCGAACGGCGTCACGACGGCCATACGGGGCTCGGGCACCGAGAACGAGGCGAGCTGGTTGATCGGCGTCAGCGCCCCGTAGTAGTCCGCGACGATCTTGTTGAACATCGCCGGGTGCGCGCGACCGGTGCGAATGGCTGCCAAGTCCTCCTTGGCGACCACCACGGCCTTCTCCATCTTCTCCTCTGCTTCGAGGAGGATCTCTTCGATCACCACTTGCTCCTGCGTGTCTTGAGTTGGCCTGATGAGGTTCGTCCCGCCGGGGGGCGAGAGGCGCACAGGTCCGGCTGCGTCGCTTCCGTACTGCACGGTGTCCGAGCGACGGGGCTTTGTCCATCCCATCGCGCGGCGGCGGCGCTCCGTGCTCGCCCACGAGGGCGGCCGGAGCACGCGGCGGTCAGGCCCGAGTGCCCTGGTCGCTCACGAGCGTGCCGATCTTCTCACCCTTGACCGCCCGGGCGATATTGCCCGCGGTCAGCAGCTCGAAGACGAGGATCGGGAGCTTGTTGTCGCGGCAGAGGGTGATGGCGGTCATGTCGGCGACCTTGAGGTCGCGCGTGATGACCTCGCCGTAGCCGAGGGCGTCGAACTTGACGGCGTCGGCGTTGGTCTTCGGGTCCGAGTCGTAGACGCCGTCCACGCCGTTCTTGCCCATCAGGAGGGCTTCGGCGTGGATCTCCAGGGCGCGCTGCGCGGCGGTGGTGTCGGTGGAGAAGTACGGCATCCCCATGCCTGCGCCGAAGATGACGACGCGCCCCTTCTCCAGGTGCCGCACGGCGCGCAGCGGGATGTACGGCTCGGCCACCTGTCCCATCGTGATCGCCGTCTGGACGCGGGAGTCGATGCCCTCCTTCTCCAGGAAGTCCTGGAGCGCGAGGCAGTTCATGACCGTGCCGAGCATGCCCATGTAGTCGGACCGCGCGCGGTCCATGCCGCGCTGCTGCAGCTCGGCGCCGCGGAAGAAGTTGCCCCCGCCGATGACGACGGCGATCTGGGCACCGTCGCGTACGACGGCGGCGATCTCGCGCGCGATGGTGTGCACCACGTCGGGGTCGACCCCGAGCCCGCCGCCACCGGCGAACGCCTCACCGGACAGCTTCAGCAAGAAGCGGCCGGCGCCCTTGCCGTGCACGCTGGAATCGGTGGTTTTGTCGGCTTCGGCCATGGTCATGGGGTTCTCCTCGTGATGCACATAGCAAGAAGGCCATTGCCGGCGGGCGTTGTGGGCACCCCGTGCACGGCAATGGCCTCCTCGTCAGATCAGCGCCTTGTCCCGCGCCCTGTGGGGTGCGGGACAAGGAACTCCGCGCCCCGTCCGGCGGGTACCGGGCGGGACGCCGAGCCGGTCGTGGTACGGACTCAGATGCCGACCTTGATGCGCACGAAGCGCTTCAGGGTGACACCGGCCTCGTCCAGGACCTTCTTGACGGACTTCTTGTTGTCCTTGGCGAACGGCTGGTCGAGGAGGGTGACCTCCTTGAAGAAGCCGTTGACGCGACCCTCGACGATCTTGGGGAGCGCGGCCTCGGGCTTGCCCTCGTTGCGCGAGGTCTCCTCGGCGACGCGGCGCTCGGACTCGACGACCTCGGCCGGGACGTCCTCGCGCGAGAGGTACTTCGGCGCGAAGGCGGCGATGTGCTGCGCGACGTCCTTGGCGACCTCGGCGTTCTCCTTGTCGAGCTCGACCAGGACACCGATCTGCGGCGGCAGGTCGGGCATCGTGCGGTGCATGTACGTCGCGACGTAGCCGCCGGAGAACTGCGCGAAGCGGTCGAGGACGATCTTCTCGCCGAGGTTGGCGTTGGCCTCGTCCACGTACGCCTGGACGGTCTTGCCGGCCTCGATCTCGGAGGCGAGCAGCGCCTCCAGGTCGGCGGGGGACGACTTCGCGATGTGCTCGGCCAGCGTGTTGGCGACGGCCTGGAACTTCTCGCCCTTGGCGACGAAGTCGGTCTCGCACTTCAGCTCGACGAGGACGCCGGAGGTGTGGTCGTCGGCGAGGAGGGAGACGACGGCGCCGTTCTCGGCGGAGCGGCCCTCGCGCTTGGCGACGCCCTTCTGGCCCTTGACGCGGAGAAGCTCGACGGCCTTGTCGACGTCGCCCTCGGCCTCGTCCAGCGCCTTCTTGCAGTCCATCATGCCGGCGCCGGTCAGCTCGCGGAGCTTCTTGACGTCGGCGGCGGTGTAGTTCGCAGCCATGATCCTGTGAGTCTTTCTCGAAGTCTGGAGGGCGCGGTCCGTACGGCGCGGCCCTGCCGCCGCCACCGGAGGTGAGCGGCGTGGGCACCCTCGGACCGCGGGATTCTACGGGTGGACGGCGGGGGCCGCCTGGCCCCCGCCGTCAGCAACCCCGGAAGGTCAGGCCTGCTCGGCCGGCGCCTCGACGGCCTCGGCCTCGGCGGCCGGAACCTCGGCGACCTCGGCGTCGGCGACCTTCTCGGTCTCGGCGGAGGTCTGGACCTCGGCCTCGGCGGCGGACTCGTCCTTCTTGTCGCCGTCGAGCAGGTCGCGCTCCCACTCGGCCAGCGGCTCACCGGCGGCCTTCTCGCCCGGCTTGGAGTCGCCGGTGGCGGCGCCGGAGCGGGCGATGAGGCCCTCGGCGACGGCGTCGGCGATCACGCGGGTGAGCAGGGTGACGGAGCGGATCGCGTCGTCGTTGCCCGGGATCTTGTAGTCGACCTCGTCGGGGTCGCAGTTGGTGTCGAGGATCGCGACGACCGGGATGTTGAGCTTGCGCGCCTCACCGACGGCGATGTGCTCCTTCTTGGTGTCCACGATCCAGACGGCGCTGGGCACCTTCTGCATCTCGCGGATACCGCCGAGGGTCTTCTCCAGCTTGGCCTTCTCGCGGGAGAGAACGAGCAGCTCCTTCTTGGTGAGGCCGGAGGCGGCCACGTCCTCGAAGTCGATCTGCTCGAGTTCCTTCAGGCGCTGCAGGCGCTTGTAGACGGTGGAGAAGTTGGTGAGCATGCCGCCCAGCCAGCGCTGGTTGACGTAGGGCATGCCGACGCGGGTGGCCTGCTCCGCGATGGCCTCCTGCGCCTGCTTCTTCGTGCCGACGAACATGACCGTGCCGCCGTGGGCGACGGTCTCCTTGACGAACTCGTAGGCGCGGTCGATGTACGACAGCGACTGGAGCAAGTCGATGATGTAGATGCCGTTGCGCTCCGTGAAGATGAAGCGCTTCATCTTCGGGTTCCAACGACGGGTCTGGTGACCGAAGTGGACGCCGCTTTCCAGCAGCTCCCGCATCGTGACAACGGCCATGGCCGTATCTCCTTGTTTTTCCCGGTTGCGCCGGCCGGTCGGCCAACGCTCCTGACGCCCCGGTCGCGCTGCGCCACAAGGGACCGAGAAGCGCGGACATCGGAGAACCCACCGTCGTGCGGGAGGAATCCCACCGATGTCGGGGCGTGCGAAGTCGATCCGGGACCCCGGATCGCCACGAGAAGTGTACGGGACCGCCACGCTTCCGGGTGACGGCGATATCCGTAACGGGCCAGTTATCCACAGATCGCCAGAAAGTGGCGCTGGCGGACTTGCACATGCGTCACGCTTTACTCATGGAGGGCAACACTCCGTGACCAAGTGCAGTGCCGTCGCACCTGCGCGGCGGTTTGACCTGCACAGAGAAAGGCGAGGGTCACTGATGGCGACCACCCCTGAGGCTTCACTTCGCGCACGTTCTCTTCTGCGCCTGGGTACGGCGGTTCTCGCTGCCGCCTCGGCCACCCTCGCGGCCTCGCTGGCCGCTTGGGCTGCGACGTGGGCAGCTCAAGAGTCCCCGGAAAGTGCGGCGCACACCTGCACCGCGAGCCGGGCCCCGGCGACGGCGCCTCCGGCGACCCAGTCTCCGCCCGGGACGCGCACCGCCGACTGCCCGCCGCAGCGCCGTCCTCACAAGAGACCTCCGGCTTCGACTCGTACGACGATCGCTCGTACGACTACCACTCGGACGACCGGCACGACCGACAGTCGTATGACCGGCGCTCATAGGACAAGCGGCACATCGGTTCGGAATTCCACAGGCTCAGGAGGCAGCGGCGGCGGTACGCGCGCAAGCGGCCTTGCACAGAGGCCGCCCCGCTCCCCCGCACCCCCCAACCCCGCCGCGCCGGACCCGACCTCACCGGACCCCACCGCGCGCTCCTGGCCGGTTTCCGCGCCGCCCCCGGTGCTGCGCGGCTGGGAGCCTCCGGCCACCCCGTACGGTCCGGGTCACCGGGGTGTCGACCTGGGAGCGAGCGAGGGCACGGTCGTACGGGCGGCAGCAGCCGGCAAGGTCGTCTTCGCTGGTCCCGTAGGGGGTCGCGGAGTAGTGAGCGTGGAACTGCCCGGTACCGGCAGCCCGCCGCTGCGGACGACGTACGAGCCCGTCGTGGCGTCCGTCCGCAAGGGGGACGTCGTCGAGGCGGGGCAGCCGCTCGGCGTGCTGAGCGGGGCCGGCGCCTACCACTGCGGGACGCCGTGCCTGCACTGGGGACTGCGGCGCGGGAAGGCGTATCTCAATCCGCTGAGCCTGCTGCCTCCCGAGTTGCTCGGCCTCGGCCCGTCCCGCCTGTTCCCGCCGACAGGCCCTCTCCCGCAGGCGTCGGCGTCGGGCAGTTCGGCGGCCCCCGCAGCACATCCGTTGCTGCCGACGCCCACCCACCGACGCGTCGCGCGCCCCGCTTCCGCGCGGCAGCCGGTGTCGCCTCCCCCGTCCCAACCGCCGGCCCCCGCCCCCGACGCCCGGCCGCATGACGTCACCCCGCACGACGAGGACGTCCAGGGGCGGCCCGCGCAGCGGGAGCGGCGCGTCAGTAGCCGGTCACTCCACGCAGAGCGAGGGCGACGGCCGCGTCGGCGATCTTCTCCGGCTCCTCGGCGACCCCGAGTTCGATCCGGCGCACGGCGGCATCGACGACACCTTGGAGGAGCATCGCCGCGAGGCGCGGCTCCTCGTGGCCGAGGTCGCTGAGCGCGTCCACGACGAGGCCGACGAGACCGCCGTGGGCGGCGCGGATCTTCTCCCGTGCCCCGCGGTCGAGTTCACTGGCGGAGATCGCGGCCACGGCGCGGTGTCTTCGGTCCCGAACCAGGTCGAGCTGGCGACGGACGTACGCCTCGATCTTCTCCGCCGCGGTGGGTGCCTCCGTCATGGCCAGTTCGACCTCGGCCGCCCACACGGGGAAGTCGACGGCGCAGAGTTCCTCGACGACGGCACCCCGGGAACGGAAGTACTCGTAGACCGAGGACCGGGCCAGGCCGGTGCGCTCGGCGAGCGCGGGGAAGGTCAGCGCGTCGGTCCCGCCCTCGGACAGCAGGGTCCGCGCGGCGTCCAGCAAGGCACTGCGCTGCATCGCTCGGTGCTCGGCCACGGAGGCCGCTCGAATCCTTGGCACCCATCCACTTTACGGACGCCGCCCCCATCGGCCCAGGGCGCGGGGTGCCGATACATGAAAGGAGGTCAAATTCTCGCAAAGCGCACCGCCGCCCCGGAGAACACTGGCCGCGCATGGGCCCACCACGTCGCATCCGCCGCGCAGTGTCGGACCTCAGCCCTCAGACCTCAGACCTCAGGTGTCGAAGCTCGACAGCTTCGCGCGGAGCTGGAGTACGGACTTGGTGTGGATCTGACTGACCCGACTCTCGGTCACGCCGAGCACATGGCCGATCTCCGCGAGGGTGAGCCCCTCGTAGTAGTAGAGCATCACCACGGTCTTCTCGCGGTCCGGCAGCGAGTTGATGGCCCGCGAGAGCAGTTGGCGCAGTTCGCGCCCCTCGGCGACCTCGACAGGATTGTCGGCCCCTGTGTCCTCCAGGGTGTCCATGATGCTGAGCCGGCCGCCCCCCTCGCTGCCGACGCTGAGAAGTTCCTCCAGCGCCACGACGTTGGCGAGGGACAACTGGCTGAAAACGGCGTGCAGGTCCTCCACGCCGACGCCCATCTCGCTTGCCACCTCCATCTCGGTGGGGGTGCGATGGAGCTTCGCTTCCAGCGTCGCGTAGGCGCGTTCGACGTTGCGCGCTTTCTGGCGGACGGAGCGGGGAATCCAGTCGAGGGCGCGCAGTTCGTCGATCATGGCGCCGCGAATCCTGGTGATCGCGTACGTCTCGAACTTGATGGACCGCTCGATGTCGAACTTCTCGATCGCGTCGATCAGCCCGAAGACCCCGGAGGAGACGAAGTCGGCCTGCTCGACGTTGGGGGGCAGGCCGACGCTGACGCGCCCGGCGACGTACTTCACGAGGGGCGAGTAGTGCAGGATCAGCTGCTCGCGCAGGCGCGCGTCCCCGGTCGTCTTGTACATGCGCCACAGCTCGTCCACCGACTGGGGGGCGCGGCGCTGGACACTGTCGCCACCGGCGGCGGGGGGAGCCGCCGCGCTGTCGGAGTCGGAGATCTGCTGGGGCATGCGTCGCCTTGGGTCGTTCTGGGCCGAACTGGGGTGTTCGTCTGCGGGGTTATGGATACGGGCCGGGCCCGCGAGGGCGGGAGGCCGCCCGGTCACCTGCTGGGAGTGGGAGTGTCGTGAGCGTAGCGTGACTACGGTGTCGCAATGTGCGCATGTTAGGGGATTACCCGTTTGCAGATACGTTCCGCTCGCCCCGCGAGACCACGCGTGCCGTCACGCTCCGCAACGGCACCGCGCGCTTCGCCCCCGGGACAATGGGGACTTGAGCCCCGTCGACCCGTCCGGGTCACACACGACCACCTCTTTCCCACCCCGCGGAAGCCGTAGTGCGCGTCCGGCGTGTCAACTGCCAGCCGTCACCGTCCCGTTCGACGAACCCGAGCGCCTGGAGCTCGTACAGGCGCGCGATCACGTCGTCCTTGGCGGTGACGGTGGCCAGGGCGACGCTCTCTGCCGGCACGACCCCGCGGGCGGGCATCGCGGCGAGCACGGACGCCGCCTCGGGGCTCAGCAGATCTCTCGGCACGAGGGGCCCGCGCTTCTCCGGGGCCAGTTCACCGATCTCCCCGACCAGTTCCACGATCTCGGCCGCGTCCGTCACCAGGTGAGCCTGGCCGCGCAGGAGTTCGTGCACTCCGGCGGAGAGCCCGCTGGTGGCGGGACCGGGAACGCCCATGACGTGGCGCCCCAGCCGCTCGGCCGCGCGTGCGGTGACCAGCGCCCCGCTGCGCAGCGCGGCCTCGACGACCACGGTCCCCCGCGTCAGCGCGGCGATGACACGGTTGCGCGTCACGAAGCGACTCGGAGTGGGATGTTCACCCGGCGGAAGCTCGCCGAGCAGGAGCCCCTGCTCGGCGATGCGCGCGAGGAGGCGCGCATGGCCCGGCGGATAGGCGCGGTCGATGCCACAGGCGAGTACCGCCACCGTGCCTCCAGCGACGCCCAGCGCCCCTCGGTGCGCCGCCCCGTCGATCCCGAACGCTCCCCCCGAAGCGACGACCCAGCCCCGCTCCGCGAGGCCCACGGCGAGCGCCCCGGCCAGGTAGGTGCCGTAGTCCGTGCAGGCCCGCGCTCCCACCAGCGCGACGGCCCGCAGCGACCACATGCGCAGGTCGGCGGGCCCGCGCACCCACAGCCCGAGGGGCCGGGTGTCCTGAAGGTCGTCGAGCTGGGACGGCCATTCGAGGTCCCCCGGGGACACGAAGCGCGCACCCACCGTGGCAGCACGCTCCAGGTCCCGCTGCGGGTCCGCTCGCACCGCACGAGCGGTCAGTCCCTCCCAGCGAGCCTTCGTAAAACCTTTCGGGGGCCCTTCGCTCGCGCGCAGCCGTTCCAGGAGCGGCAAGGCGCCGCCGCTGGTCCGCAGTAGAGCGCCGGTCTTCGGCTCGCCCGGTTCGAACACCCGGCTGAGCGCGGCGCGCGCCAGGCGCTCGTCGTCCCCCGCCCCTGCCGGCCCTCGGGTGATCTCGCTCATGCGGGGGCTCCCGTCGTGAGGGCCGCTCCGCGTCGTACGCCCGTACGTAGTTCCAGCGCCAGCGCCAGGGCCGCCGCGTCGGGGCGGTCGTGGCCCGCCAGGTCGGCCAGGGTCCAGGCGACGCGCAGCACCCGGTCGAGCCCCCGGGCCGTCAGCAGGCCGCGCTCCAAGTCCCTCGCCACGGTGTCGAGCGCGCCCGGGGCGAGTGGCCAGCGGGTGCGCAATTCGTGGCCGGGCACCTCGCTGTTGCAGTGCCACGGCTCGTCGCGGTACCGGGCGAGCGCGCGCTCCCGCGCTTCGCGCACCCGTGCGGCCACGACGCTCGTGGACTCGTTGTCCGCGCGGTCCAGGTGGAGCTCCGCCCGGCCGATGGGATCGACACGTACATGGAGGTCCACGCGGTCGAGCAGCGGCCCGGAGATCCGGGCCTGGTAACGACGCACCATGGCCGGCGGGCACTCACAGGGGTCGCCCACGAGGCCGCTGCGCCCACAAGGGCAAGGATTGGCCGCAAGGACCATGAGGAACTTCGCCGGAAGTCGCACCACCCCGGCCGAGCGCGCGATCACCACGTACCCCGACTCAAGCGGCTGCCGCAAGGAGTCCAGCACCTGGGCGTGGAACTCGGGGGCCTCGTCCAAAAAGAGCACACCTCGATGCGCCAGCGAGACGGCTCCGGGGCGGGGCAGCCCCGCGCCGCCACCCACGAGTGACTGCATCGTCGCGGAGTGGTGCGGCGCACAGTACGGCGGCGACTCCACCAATGGCCGACCGGGCGGCAGCATCCCCGCCACCGAGTGCACCGCGGTGACCTCCAGCGACTCGGGGCGGGTCAGCGGCGGCAGGATGCCGGGCAGCCGCTCCGCGAGCATGGTTTTTCCCGCTCCCGGCGGTCCGTGCAGCAGCAGGTGGTGGCCGCCCGCCGCGGCGACCTCCAGGGCGCGGCGGGCCGTGCGCTGCCCCGCGACGTCCTCCAGGTCGGGCTGCCGGTCCGTGAGGCCGGGAGCCACGCCGGTCCCGAAGCCCGCGCCCGGCATCGACAGACCCGTGAGCAACGGGTCGGGACGGCCTGGAGCGAGTGGCTCTTCCTCGGGGACCGTTTCGCCCGTGAGCACGGCGACGAGCTGGCGCAGACTGCGTACCCCGAGGACGGACATCCCGGGGACGAGGGCCGCCTCGGCCGCCGAGCTTTCCGGGACGACCACGTGCCGGTAGCCGGCGTCGGCCGCGGCGAGGACACCCGGCAGAATGCCGCGTACGGGCCGTACGCGTCCGTCGAGGCCCAGCTCGCCGATCATCACGAGGTCGGCGACCGCGGCGGGGTCGATCCGCTCCGTTGCCCCCAGGACGGCGCAGGCCACCGCGAGGTCGAAGCCGCTGCCGCTCTTGGGGACCGACGCGGGACTCAGCCCGACGGTCAGCTTCTTCTGCGGCCACTCGGCACCCGAGTTGACGACAGCGGCACGCACCCTGTCCCGGCTCTCGACGAGGCTCTTGTCCGGCAGCCCGACCAGGGCGAAGGCCGCGACGCCCGGTTCGAGGTCTGCCTGCACCTCGACCACGACCGCGTCGATCCCGAGCAGGGTCACCGAGCAGGTGCGGGCGAAGCCCATTCAGCCCACCCCCCGCACGTGCTCGATCTCCGGGGCCCCCGACCGACGCGGAACGAGGACCCCGACGAGATCGATGCGCACGCCTCCCGGCGGCGCTCCTCCGTGCTTGCTCAGCCACAGCTCCGCGAGCCGCCGCAATCGCTCCACCTTGGCGGTCCGCACCGCCGCCATCGGGTGCTCGAATCCCTCGGCCTTGCGGGTCTTCACCTCGCAGATGACCAGGGTGTCGCCGTCCAGGGCGACGATGTCGACCTCCCCGGCCCGACCGCACCGCCAGTTGCGTGCCACGATCCGCAGCCCGGCCGTGCAGAGCGCCCGCACCGCGGCTTCCTCGCCGTACTTGCCCAGCGCCGTTCTGGTGTTCACGGACACCACCTCCTTCCTCACCGACTGTGACGGACGCCAAGGGGATGCGGGAGGGCCGAACGGGAATCTGTGGATAACTCCGAGAAAAAGAAAAATCGCCCACCCGTTCGGGTGACGCGCGTCGGCGGGAACGCTGAGTTATCCCCAGGCCGGGCCGAGCACCCGTCCTTGTGGGGTATGGCGAGCGGAAACGCCGGAGGGGCCCCGATGCTCGCGCGCGGGGCCCCTCCGGTCTCTTCGTCGCCGCTGTTCAGCCGCCGGGAAGATCCAGGTCGGTCTTGTTCAGCTCCTCGATGTTCACGTCCTTGAACGTGAGCACCCGCACCTGCTTCACGAAGCGCGCGGGGCGGTACATGTCCCAGACCCAGGCGTCCGCCATGGACACCTCGAAGAACACCTCGCCCTGCACCGAGTGCACCTGCATCTCGTAGTCGTTCGTCAGGTAGAAGCGCCGTTCGGTCTCGATCACGTATTTGAACAGGCCGACGACGTCGCGGTACTCCCGGTAGAGCTTCAGCTCCATCTCGGTCTCGTACTTTTCGAGGTCCTCGGCGCTCATGGCAGTTCCCCTTCAGCCGTGCGTCCCCCCATTGTGCGCCTGCCCATCCACTCTCAGGCGATTTCCGTGGCGAGGATCTCGGGCACCGGAGGCGGTCCCTCGCGCAGCAGGCGTCGCAGGAGCGACGCGAGCCGGGTGGGATACACCGTCTCCGACGTGGCCTCCAGCTCGGCGCACGTCCACCACCGGGCGCCGTCCACGCTGCTGCGCTCCAGCTCGGTCAGCCCCTCGGCCGCCGTGGCGGTCTGCGCCGTACGGGCGAGGTAGTACCACTCGTCCTGGTCCCAACGCCGGCCCGCGAACGAGAAGGAACAGGTCCGCCTCCACATCAGGGGCCCGAGGGCAACCTCGGTGATCCCCGTCTCCTCCCTCAGCTCCCGCAGGGCCGCCTGCTCACGCGTCTCGGCTCCCTCCAGACCGCCGCCGGGGGTGAACCACCACGCGTCGGCCACGTCGCCCGGCTCGTGTCCGTGCATCAGCAGGATGCGGTCGTCCGGATCGAGCAGGACGACGCGTGCTACGCGGCGTAGCGGAGGGGTGTCACCAAGCGGGACGGTCTCGGGCAAAAGCTGCGGCGCGACGTCGACCAATGCGGCGTCTCCAGAACGTCGCACCGTGTCACGCAGCGTCGCGTCGTACGCACCGGACGGAGCGTCGTACGCACCGGACGGGGCGTCGTGCCGCGACGTCGCCCCGTCGCGCGCGTTCCCTGCCCGATCGCCCCCACGCGTCGTGTCGTCACGCCACGCGTCGTCCTCCCCACGCACCGCGCCTTCCGGGCGCGCACCGCCGTCACGACGCGTACCCCCGTCGCCACCGTCCTCAGACCGCACTCGTCGCCGCCTCCCTGCGCCGTCGCGCCGCGCGGCGAAGCGCGCTACGTCGCGCGAGGGGGCCGTACGCCGCGCCGCCCAGGATCAGTACGGCGCCAAGGACGACAGAGCCGAGGAGCAGACGCAGCGGCCCCGGTGCGGAGATGCCGCCCGGGAGCCCGGCGAAACCGCTCGGGCGCTCCAGCATGCCGCGCCACGGCACCACGACGGCGTCCACGCGGGCCGAGACCGCGGAGCGGGGCACGGAACCGCGCGCGACATCGTCGAGGTGGGCCGTGGAGTCGAGAGAGCCGGCGCGTTCGTCGCCGAGGAGGAAGAGGCGACCCTTCGGCACGGACGTCTCGGGGACTCGCGTGCCGCGGTGCGCGGCGTCGGTGGGGAGGTAGGGCTCGGCGATCTGCTTGCCATTGACCGTGAGGTGGCCGTCGGTGCAGCAGGCGACCTTGTCGCCGCCCACCGCCACGACGCGTTTGACCAGCGTCTCGTCGCCCCAGGCGCGGTCCTTGAAGACGACCACGTCGCCGCGGCGTACCTCGTCACCCGATATGCGTTGCCCGAGCACGCGGTTCCCGGCGTCGATGGTCGGGGTCATGGAGGGCGTGGGCACCGTGTACGGCCGGTACTCCCAGGCCCCCCAGGCGAAGCCACCGACGAGCAGCACGAACCCCAGTGCGACGACGATGCCGGACAGCACGTTTCCCGTACGGCTTCCGGGCGGGGCCGTACCGGACGATGCGCTCATGGTGGTGCCCCCAGATGGAACGGTGCGTCACCGGGCCGGCGCGCCCGGGACACAGGGCGTCCGGCCGCGATGATCGCCGGTCTGGGGAGGCACCCTACCCGTCGGTACGCTCGGCAGAAAGCCTCCGCCTGCGCCAGAGCACGAGCGGGAAGGCGCCCACGAGGCCGAGGGCGGCCGGGGCCGTGGCGGAGGCCGCGGCGTTGAGACCGGACTGGTGGAAGGTGTCGGGGACCGAGAGGGTCGACCAGCGGTTCGGCGGCCAGGCGATCACGAAAGCGCGGCCGATGACGTTGTCGACGGGGACGAAGCCCTGGTTGCGGTCGGTCTGGTGGTACCGCGAGTCGGCCGACGCCTGGCGGTGGTCACCCATCACCCACAGCTTGTCCTTCGGCACCTTGACCTTGAATTGACCACCTTCGTCAACCGAGCAAGGGGTGTTCCCCTGGAAGACGTACGGCTCGTCGAGCGGCTTCCCGTTGACCTTGAGGGGGCCTGTGCCGTTGCACTCGACGGTGTCACCGCCGACGCCGATGACGCGCTTGATCAGGTCCTTCTCGTCCGCGGAGGGCATCAGCCCGATGAAGCTGAGACCCTTCTGGAGGATGTTGGGCGTGGGCGTGGGCTCGTTCTCCAGCCAGCGGTCCGGGTCCTTGAAGACGATCACCTCGCCGCGCGAGGGCTTCGAGCCGAACCACGGCGTGAGCTTGTCGACGAGTACGCGGTCGCTCACCTGGAGGGTGTTCTGCATCGAGCCGGACGGGATCGAGAACGCCTGCACCAGGAACGTCTTGATGATCAGCGCCAGGACCAGGGCGATGACGATGAGCAGCGGCAGTTCCTTCCAGAACGGCCGCGGCTTCTTCGGGGCGCTGGTCCTGCCATGGCCTCGCGGGGTGTCCGCGCCGGACTCGGTCACCTCAGGCTCCCGCCCTTCTCCGGCGCCGGCCGGACCCGCGCCTCCCTGCTCCGGCTCTTCCGGCCCCTCGTGTCCGGACCGGGCGCCCACCGCGACGTCCCCCACGCTCACTCCTCACTTCGAGCCCTTGCCCGCGCCGTAGGAGGCGCGGGCCCACCACTCCCATAACGAGCGGGAGTTCCGCAGGGGTCGGGAGCGCGACGCCGGCCTTCGGCCGCGCCTGGGCCAGACTATGCGAGTCATCTGTGCGTACGGGCCACCCGGACGCCGCGTCGGGGACCCGCGAGAAGCGCTCCCTGTGCCCCGGCGTGGACCAGTGCCCCACCGGCCAGACGACGGCGACGGCGCGCCCGACCACGGCGTCTTCCGCGACGGTTCCGTCGAAGCCGGCGTCGCTGTGGAAACGGGAGTCCCCCGAGTCGGCCCGGTGGTCCCCCAGCACGAAGAGGCGCCCGGCCGGGACACGGACCCGGAACTCCACTTCGGACGGCCTATTCCCCGCACGCACGTACGGCTCCTCCACGGCCTGGCCGTTGACCGTGACCCGCCCCCGCGCGTCGCAGCAGGCGACGGTGTCGCCGCCGACGCCTACGACGCGTTTGATCAGGTCCTTCTCGTCGGCGGACGGCAGCAGGCCGATGAACGCCAGCCCCTTCTTCAGCTGCCGTACGGGTCCGGACGAGGTGTCCTGGCCTTGCTCCTCCGCGCCGAGCCACCCGCCGGGGTCGCGGAAGACGACGACGTCGCCCCGGTGCACGTCGGCGCCGAACCACGGTGTGAGCTTGTCGACGACCACGCGGTCCCCGATGCGCAGCGTCTCCTCCATCGATCCCGAGGGGATCACGAACGCCTGCACGAAGAAGGTCTTCAGGACGAGGGCGATGAGCAGCGCCGCGCCCAGGAGGAGCGGGATCTCGCGCAACGTCGCGCGACGTCTGCGGCGCGCGACGCGACGTGCCCGCGCGCGACGTCCCACGCGTCCTACGTCGCGTCGGGTACGGCCCTCCGCGTCGTACGTCGCCTGCGCGTCGCCGACGGAGTCCGCGCCGTCGTACGCGTCGTGCGCGTCGTATGGCGCCCGCACGTCGCTCACCGAGCGCGCGGCGTCGTTCACGTCCTGCGCGTCGTACCGCGCGTCCCGGCCCTCGTACGGAGCCTCCCGCCCCCCGTACGCCGCCTCGCGGTCCTCGTACGGGGCGTGCCACGTCGCGTCGGGCGGAGGTCCAGGCGCGCGCGACGCCGCGTCGTCGTCATCGCCGTCGTCCGCCGCTCCGCGGCGCTCCGGCTGTCCCCCGTGCCTACCCATGCGCCGCGGCGGACGGCGCGGGAACGGGCGCGTAGGCGTCGCGTTGCTGGAGGCTGTTCCAGCGGCTCGGTGGCCAGACCACCAGGTCCGCCCGGCCACGTACGGCGGAGAGGGGGATCATGCCGCCGCCCGGCGAACCGAGGTGGTCGCGCGAGTCGGCGGAGTCCGCGCGGTGGTCGCCGAGGACGAAGAGGCGTCCTGCCGGGACCACGATGTCGAAGGCGACGTCCGAGGGCGTGTCCCCGGCGTGCAGGAAGGGCTCGGTGACCGGCTTCCCGTTGATCGTGAGCCTGCCGTCCTTGGCGCAGCACCGCACCCGGTCACCCCCGACTCCCACGACGCGCTTGATGTAGTCGCCGTCACCGAAGTACCCGGTGCCGTCGAAGACCACGACGTCGCCGCGGCGCGGCTCTCCGCCGAAACGGTACGCCAGTTTGTCGACCATGACACGGTCGCCGACGTGAAGCGCGGGTTCCATCGACGCGCTGGGAATCCCGAAGGGCTGCGCGACGAAGCGGCTCACGAGGAGCAGGACGACGACAAGAGCCAGTCCGGCGACGGTCCAGACGCCGCCGGGCAGCCAGGACAGACGAGAGCGCGGCCCCTCCACCGCCCGGTCCGTCGCTTGTGCGGACGGATTCGGTACGGCGGAGCGGTCGCGCTCCGTGTCCTGCGTTTCGGTGTCCATGGCGCCCCGATGCTATCGGGCGGCGCTGTGGGTCCCTCCGGGCCGTGGTGGCCCAATGCGCGCGACCGGCCGGCCGCGCGTGCGAGATCAGCTCTCGCGCTTCTCCTTGATCTTCGCGGCCTTGCCGCGCAGCTCACGGAGGTAGTAGAGCTTGGCGCGACGGACGTCACCGCGCGTCACCAGCTCGATCTTCTCGACGATCGGGGTGTGCACGGGGAAGGTGCGCTCCACGCCGACGGAGAAGGAGACCTTGCGGACCGTGAAGGTCTCGCGGACGCCCGCGCCCTGGCGGCGGATGACAACGCCCTTGAACTGCTGCACACGCGAGCGGTTGCCCTCGATGACGCGCACGTGGACGTTGACGGTGTCGCCGGGGCGGAACGACGGGAGGTCGCTGCGCAGCGACGCGGCGTCGACGGAGTCGAGCAGGTTGGACATGTGTGTCTGCTTCCTCGCTGATGCCACAGGTCATCAACGGAACATGGTGATGAGTGAAGGGTGCCGCTTCGCCGGGCGGGCGTCGTTCCCCCTGTGGCAGGGGCGCGCGCCGGGACGGACGGCAGCGGCCTATTCTTCCACGTCGGAGGGGGCAGGCCCAAATCGGCCGTCGGGCCCCTGCCGCCAGCCGAGGATCGAGAGCGTCTCGCGGTCCTTCTTGTCGAACGCCGCGGGGTCGCAGCGGGCGATGAGGTCGGGGCGGTGCGCGACGGTGCGTGCCAGCGCCTCGTCGCGGCGCCAGCGCGCGATGCGGCCGTGGTGACCGCTCAGCAGCACGTCGGGGATGCCGCGCCCCCGCCAGGACGGCGGCTTCGTGTAGACGGGGCCTTCGAGCAGGTCCGCCATGGCTCCGGGCGCGAAGGAGTCGTCGCGGTGGGATTCGGCGTTGCCGAGTACGCCGGGCAGGAGCCGGGCGACGGCCTCGGTGATGACGAGTACGGCCGCCTCGCCGCCCGCGAGCACGTAGTCGCCGATGGAGACCTCGTACACGGGCAGCCGCGTCACGTACTCCTCCATGACGCGCCGGTCGATGCCCTCGTACCGCGCCGGGGTGAAGATCAGCCAGGGGCGGGCGGACAGTTCGACTGCGAGCCGCTGCGTGAAGGGCCGGCCGCTCGGCGTCGGCACGACGAGAACCGGTTCGCGCGCTCCCGCCTCGTAGCCGTCCGCGAGCACCTCGTCGAGCGCGTCGCCCCACGGCTCGGTCTTCATGACCATGCCGGGCCCGCCGCCGTACGGGGTGTCGTCGACCGTGTTGTGGCGGTCGTACGTCCAGTCGCGGAGGTCGTGCACATGGACATCGAGCTGTCCGCGGGCGCGTGCCTTGCCGACGAGGGAGACGTGGAGCGGGTCGAGGTACTCGGGGAAGATCGTGAGCGCGTCGAGACGGAGCGAGGGGGCGACGCGGGACGAGGCGTCCGCGGGCTCGCGCGACGTGGCGGCGGTACGCGACGTGGCGGCCGTCACCGGGGGTCCTCGGGGGCGACGTCGCGCGACGTCGCGTCATCGGCGGCGGCTGCCGCCGCGTCGTCCCCGGCGGACGTCGCGTCGCCGCCGCGCGACGTCGCCTCGTCCGTACGCGACGCGGTGCGCGCCGTCGCGTCGTCCGGCGCGGCGCCCGTCTCCGTACGCGACGTCTCCCGCTCCGAAGCGACGTCGGCCTCGTCGAGGTCGAGCAGCCCTCGCGGCGGATTGATCACGGCGCGCTGTTCGTCGAGGTCGATCTCGGTGACGATCTCCTCGACGAAGGGGATCATCACCTCGCTGCCGTCCGGGCGCTCGACGATGAAGAGGTCCTGGGAGGGGAGGTGCGAGATCTCCGTGATCCGCCCGACCTCCTGGCCATCCTCGGTGACCACGTCGAGATCCATGAGCTGATAGTCGTAGAACTCCTCGGGGTCCTCGGGCACCTCCTCCGGATCGATCTCGGCGATCAGCAGCGTGTTGCGCAGCGCCTCCGCGGCGGTGCGGTCCTTCACCCCCGCGAAGCGCAGCAGCAGCCGGCCGCTGTGCACCCGCCCCTGCTCGATCGTCAGCGGCCCGGCACCGGGCGGATCGGTCGCGAGTACGGCGCCGGGCGGGAGCCGCAGCTCCGGCTCGTCCGTACGCACCTCGACGGTGACCTCGCCCTTGATGCCGTGGGCACGGCCGATCCGTGCGACTACCAGCTGCACTCTGGGGATCTCCTGTCCTGCTACGACGCCTGCTGCGACGTGGGTCCTGGTACGACGACGGGCCGGGGCCGGCCCGAGGGCCCGCCCCGGCCCGCGCCGGTGCTGTGCTGTGTCCGGTGGACCTCAGCGCGTGTACGAGTTCAGCGCACGTGGTCCACGTCGACGAGGTCGACGCGGACGCCACGGCCGCCGATGGCACCCACGACGGTGCGGAGGGCGCGCGCGGTGCGGCCACTGCGGCCGATCACCTTGCCGAGGTCGTCGGGGTGCACCCGTACCTCGAGAACGCGCCCGCGGCGCAGGGTGCGCTCGGCAACCTGCACATCGTCGGGGTTGTCGACAATGCCCTTCACGAGGTGTTCGAGAGCCTCGTCGAGCATGTCAGCCCTCGGTCGACTCGGACGAGTCGGACTCGTCCTTCTTGTCGGCCTTCTTCGTCTTCTGGGTGATGGCCTCACCCTTGGGCTCATCGCCGGCCTTCGCCGAGACGGCCTCGAAGAGACCGCTGTGGTCGGGCTTCGGCTCCGGCTGGAGCAGCGGCGCCGGGGCGGGCTCGCCCTTGAACTTCTGCCAGTCGCCGGTCTTCTTCAGGATGGCGAGCACGGGCTCGGTCGGCTGCGCGCCGACACCCAGCCAGTACGCCACGCGGTCGGCGTCGACCTCGATGCGCGAGGGGTTCTGCACCGGGTGGTACAGGCCGATCTCCTCGATCGCACGGCCGTCACGGCGGGTGCGGGAGTCGGCGATGATGATGCGGTAGTGAGGCGCGCGGATCTTGCCCAGACGCTTCAGCTTGATCTTGACTGCCACGGGAGTGGTGTCTCCTGGTCTTGACGGGGTGGGGCACCGGATGATGCCGCGTGGGGTTGCGGAATCCGACCGGGCCCGCAGGACACGTCAGCCGGAGGAGAGAGGGGTCCTGTGCGGCTGTCGAGTACAGCTGTCCATTCTGCCACAGCCCACGACGCGCCCGGACCCGTGGGGGGAGACGCCCGGACCGCGCTCACCACGGGGACCGCGCGACGTCGCGGGGGGGCGACATGACGTAGCGAGGCCGCACGACGTCGCGTGACTTCAGGATGGGAATGCCGCGACGTCGCGCGGGAATCACGCCGGGGACGCCGCGACGCCGCGGCGGCTGCGGCGCGAGGCACGCGTCGTCGTACGAAGCGCCGGGAGGCGACATACGAGGTACGCGCCGCGACGTACGAGCGCCGCCACGACATCGCGCGGCGGGCGCGACGCGGCGTCGCGCGCGGCGGATCACCGTACGCCCCGTATCGTCCGGCGGCGTGGCACGTCCGGGGCGGGGCCGGACATGCCGCGCCGTCGGCTCGCGGGGCTGCGCGCGGTCTGGCGTTCAGGACATGGCGGGAACGGCGGGCTCGGGGATGCGGAAGGGCTTTCCGCAGCCGCCGCACATGATCGGCGCCTGGGCGAGGACCGAGGGGACGACGCGTACGTTGCGCCCGCAGTCGCACACCGCTTTGACACGTACGCCGCCGCCGGACGAACCGTGCCGGGCCGCGGGGCCGCGGAAGCTGCTCGACGAGTCGGTGGAGGTCGCGGCAGTGTGCGCCTTCAGCGCGCGGTGCAGTTGGTCGATGGTGGCCCGGTACCGCTTCCTCGCCTCGGCACTGAGGGTGACGAGGGAGAAGCCGCTGCTCGGATGCGGCTCCTCGGGATGGTCCAGGCCCAGTTCCTCGGCGATCGTGAGGAATCTGCGGTTGTGGTAGCGGCCGGCGCGGGAGGTGTCGCGAACACCCCGGGCGGCGGCGAGACCGTGAACCGCCTCGTGCAGCAGTCGTTCGAAGGAGAGTTCGTGTCCGCAGGCGGACGAGGACTCCCCGATCAGGGACTCGGGCGCGGCAAGATCCGGCAGGTCGGGGTGGTACCGCTGAATGTCGGCCCACGCCTGTGCCAGCTCTGCGGCGAGAACAGGTGGTGTCGTGCTCACGTCGTGACCAACGAGCCGCGCGCGCGGCGTGTTCCTATTCCGGGCCATCCCAAATAATTTGCTCGTACCCGCCAGTTGGCCGTGATGCGTCCGGAGGAGGGCGGGTGCGTCGATGTGCGGAGAACCCGTCACAGCTCCCCGCAAGACGGTACGTAGCGCCGCTACGCACAGCGCCCGGCGACACGGTCGGCGGGGGCGGCGCCGGGGACCGCGCGGGGGGAGAGGCGGCGGCCGACCCGGCCGTGTGCCACCTCGGGCGGTGTCCCGCGTCGCGCGACGGGGCGACGTTATCGCGCGGCGCGGGAGGCGTTCGCGGCGGGGTACGGGGCGCCGGTGCGGGCGACGTCGCGCGTGCCGCCGACGCGACATCCCCGCGACGTCGCGGCGCGGGACCCGCGTCGCGCATCCGGCGCGACGTCGCGCGGCGCTCCTCGTCCGGTGGCGTGAAGGTGGCGCCGCCCGGGGCAAACCGGGACGCGGACAGCGCACGGGAGCGCGGAAGGTGGCACGCAAGCATTGGCCGACAAGCCCCGGGCCTCCCCTGGACGGCACGGCGCGGTCGGAGTTTCCTGGCACACGGGAGAGGGAGCACGCGCGGACGAGCGACGGCTCACGCCGCGCACGAGGGCGGCACGGGCCGCACGGGGGCGGACTGCAGACAGGCACCACACACCTCTGGGCCGATAGGGGCGCCATCCATGACATCCATGCTCGTGCGGGAACCACGTCGCGGGGCTGCGGGCTCCCGGCGCGCACACGACGAGGAACGTGCCGCCCTGGACTGGGCGGAGATCCAGGAACGCATGCTCGTCCCGCTCTACGCGGCGGTGTACGAGCGCCTTGAGATCGGCCCCGGCGCGCGCCTGCTCGGGCTGGGCTGCGGGGCGGGGCTCGCACTGGTGCTGGCGCGGGCGCGGGGCGCCTCGGTGACCGGCGTGGACGAGGGGCCTCGGGCACGGCTGACGCTCGCCGCGGAGCGCCTCGGCTGCTCCGTGGCCGGGGCGGGGTCGTCGCGGGAGCCGGTACCCCCGCCTGGGGCGTCGGTGCCGCGCCGCGACGTCGCGGCGCGTGGCGTGGCCGCCGCCACGGAGGACGTCGCGACGCCGCGTCTCCTGCACGGCTCACCCGCCGTCCTGCGCGGCGTGGACGCGCCGCCGTACACGGTCGTGACCGCCTTTCAGCCCGCAGGCGCGACGGCGGGTGACTACGAGACCCTCACGGCGCGACTGCGCGCGGCGCTGCCCTTCACGGCACACGGCGCGACCGTCGTGGTGGCCGGCTGGGGGCCGCCCGAGCGGTGCGCCGCGTCGACGGTGCTGCGCGTCGCGACACGGCTCGCGGACACCGACGCGTCGCTGCCCTTCGGCCCCGGTGAGCTGGGCGCGGGCGGGGGCTGGCGGCCGGAGCGCAGGGACGACCTGGAGGCGGTCGCCGCGCGGGCGGGTCTGCGGCTGCTGGGCTCGGGACGCGTGGCCTGCCCCTTCGGGTACGCGGGGACGGCGGGCGCGGTGCGGGGTCTGCTGTCGACCGGACTCTTCGACGCCGCGATCGAGGCGACGGACGCCGCGCAGGTGGACAAGGAACTGCGCGAGGCCCTGCACCCGTACACGCGGCAGGACGGCACCGTCTGGATGCCGAACGTCTTCCGCTACGTCGTCGCACGGCGGGACTGACGGGGCAGGCTCGGCGCGGTGCGGCAGAACGGCGCGTGGCGAGGACGCGGGCGAGGCGTCACACGCGCTACGTCGCGCGGGCCCCGTACCGCTGCCCACGCCGCGCGGGCGTCGCGACGTGGCGCGCGCGGACGGACAAGCGGACCACGCCGCGTCCTCGCGTTACCGCTCACGTCGCGTCCCGGCCGACGTGGCGTCCGGCCGATGTCGCGTCCTCGTCGACGTCGCGTCCCTACCAACGCCACTTCCGGCCGACGTCGCGTCCCCGCCGACGTCGCGTCGTGCCCGGTGCGTAGCCGCCCCGCACGCGACGTCGCATATGCCACGTCGCGTCAGCCGTCGTCGCCCGCAGCGCCCCGTCCCGCACGCGGACGTCGCGTCGTCGGCGCGACGTGTCGTACCCCGGTCGGCCGCGGCGTCTGCGCGCGGCATCCGCCACGCGGCGTATCCCTGCGTCGCGACAGGGGCGGTTTCGGCCACGCCAGGACCGACGACCGCATCCCGGTTCAGTCGTTCTTGGAGAGGCGGGGGATGCCGGCGGCGTGGTAGGCGTCGGCCTCGTCGAGGGTCTCGCTCTCCAGGAGGGCGTCGGCGAGGGCGTCGAGCTGGGCGCGGTGCTCCTGAAGGGTGCGCAGGGCGTGGGCGTAGCACTCGTCGACGATGCGGCGCATCTCCTCGTCGATGGTGTCGAGCGTCGCGGGCGCCGCGGCGAGACCGTAGGGCTGCTGGCCGTCGTTGGGGAGGGCGGAGAGCCTGCCGACGCGTGCGCTCATGCCCCAGCGGCCGACCATGCCGCGCGCGAGGTTGGTGACCTGTTCGAGGTCGCTCTCCGCGCCGGTCGTGATGACGCCGAAGACGAGTTGTTCGGCCGCCATGCCGCCGAGCGCGCCGATGATGCGGCCCCGCAGGTACTCCTCCGTGTAGGCGTACTTGTCGGCGTCCGGGGTCGAGAGGGTGACGCCGAGGGCGCGACCGCGCGGCACGATCGTGATCTTGCGGACCGGGTCGGCGCCGGGTTGCAGCATGCCGAGGAGGGCGTGGCCGCTCTCGTGGTAGGCGGTGCGGCGGCGTTCCTCGCCCGGCATGACGAGGCTGCGTTCGGCACCGAGCTGGACCTTCTCCAGGGCGCCGGTGAAGTCGGGCATCGTGACGTCCTGCTTGCGGCGTTTGACGGCGAGGAGGGCGGCCTCGTTGGCGAGGTTGGCGAGGTCCGCGCCGGTCATGCCGGGGGTGATGCGGGCGACCTGGGCGAGGTCGACGTCGGGGGCGAGCGGGATGCCGCGGGTGTGGATGCGGAGGATCGCCTCGCGGCCCTCGCGGTCCGGCGGGCTGACCACGACGGTGCGGTCGAAGCGGCCCGGCCGGGTGAGGGCGGGGTCGAGGACGTCGGCGCGGTTCGTCGCGGCGATGACGACGACTCCCTCGGAGCCGGAGAAGCCGTCCATCTCGGTGAGGATCTGGTTCAGGGTCTGCTCGCGCTCGTCGTGGCCGCCGAGGCCGGAGCCGCCGCCTCGCGCGCGACCGATCGTGTCGATCTCGTCGATGAAGATGATCGACGGCGCGACCTTGCGCGCCTCCGCGAACAGCTCCCGCACGCGGCTCGCGCCGACGCCGACGATCATCTCGATGAACTCGGAGGCCGAAGCGGAGAAGAACGGCACGTTCGCCTCACCGGCCACGGCGCGCGCGAGCAGCGTCTTTCCCGTGCCGGGCGGTCCGGTGAGCAGGACGCCGCGCGGCATCTTCGCGCCCATGGCGCGGTAGGCGTCGGGGTGCTTGAGGAAGTCGACGACATCGTTCAGCTCCCCCTCGACCTCGTCGATGCCCGCGACGTCGGCGAAGGTGGTGCGTTTGCCGCCCTCCATCTCGATCGGTTTGGGCGGCTGCTTGCGGCCGAGCATCCCGCCGGCGCCCCCGAGGCCGGAACTCACCCGGCGCGCGATGAACAACCACAGCACGATGATCAGGATCATCGGCGCCAGCGAGATGAGCAGATTGGTCAGCAGGCTGCGTTCCTGCACGACGGGCCGCGCGGTGACGGTGACCTTGTGGCGTTCGAGATCGGCCCAGATCTTGTCATCGGCGAACGAAGGGCGCTGCGTCGTGAACTTCTTGTAGTCCCCGTCGCCGTCGGCGTCCTTCGGTTTCGGCTTGGACTTGCGCAGCTCGCCCTGGATCGAGTCGCCCTTGGAGTAGATCTTGTCGACGTTGTCGTCAGCGACCTGCTTACTGAACTCGGTGTACGAGATCGTGGTGTCGTCGTCGTGATTGACCAGCGTGAGGACCAGGTTGGTCAGGAGGTAGACGACGAGCGCGGCGATGATGATCCGCCCCCACGGCGGCTTCCGTTTCGGCGGCGGCGGTGCCCCCTCCGAGCGCCACGGCTGGTCCGTCCGGTCGCGCGGGGGTACGGGATTGCTCACGCGTGCTCCTTCGCCGCCGGAACGGGTCCTCCCCCGCATGCCTTGATCCGGACATTAACGGAGGTATGCGACGGCAGCCCCCCGGCTTCGGCCGGACAGGGGGCGGGCGAGGGAGGCGGGGGGCTCGGGGGAAGAGAGGGGACGTGGCGGGCGTACGGGGCAACGAGGGCGTTGCGCAGGCGACGTGTTCGTCCGGGGCGGCGCGACGTCGCGTGCGTTTGACGTGTACGTACGGGACGACGCGTGCGCGGCGTGCACGTGCGGAACGACGTGACGTCGCGTAAGGGCCCCGACGGCGCGCGCCGTCACGCGACGTGGCATCGGGATGCTCGGTACGTACGGCGCGGCGACGTCGCGAGGACCCGTAGCGCCGCGCATCGCCCCGAACCCGCCGTACGTCGCGTCCCTGCCGCGCACCGCCCGCCCCATCACCCGGCGCCGTGGCTGGCGTGGCACCGAACGCGGCGTTCTACGAAGTCGCCGCATACGTGAGGCGGGGCGCCCCCTTTTTCAGGGGGCACCCCGCCTCACGTACGACAATCCGAGGACGGTCAGCCCATGAACTTCTTGAACTCGTCCGGCAGCTCGAAGGCGCCGCCGCCCTGCGGCGCGTCGTCCTGGCCGCCGGCCGCGGCCTGGGCGCGGCGTTCGGCGGCGGCCTGCTCCTCGGCCTTGCGCTTCATCGGGTTGCCGCTGCGGCGCTTGCCCTTGGCCTGCTTCTGCTGCTTCTTCTGGCGCCCCGGGCCACCGCCCATGCCCGGCATGCCGGGAAGGCCGGGCATGCCACCGCCCTGCGCCATGCGCGACATCATCTTGCGGGCCTCGAAGAAGCGCTCCACGAGGTTCTTCACCGCGCTGACCTCGACGCCGGAGCCCTTGGCGATACGGGCACGGCGCGAGCCGTTGATGATCGTCGCGTCGGCGCGCTCGGCCGGTGTCATCGACTTGATGATGGCGGCGGTGCGGTCGACGTCGCGTTCGTCGAGGTTGTTGATCTGGTCCTTGATCTGGCCCATGCCGGGCAGCATGCCGAGCAGCTTGGAGATGGAGCCCATCTTGCGGACCTGCTCCATCTGGGCGAGGAAGTCGTCGAGCGTGAACTCCTTCGGGCCCTTCTGCAGCTTGCGGGCCATTTCCTCGGCCTCTTGCTGGCTGAAGGTCCGCTCGGCCTGCTCAATGAGCGTGAGTACGTCGCCCATGTCGAGGATGCGCGACGCCATGCGGTCCGGGTGGAACGCGTCGAAGTCCTCGAGCTTCTCGCCGTTGGAGGCGAACATGACCTGCTTGCCGGTGACGTGCGCGATGGAGAGCGCCGCACCGCCTCGCGCGTCACCGTCGAGCTTCGAGAGCACGACGCCGTCGAAGCCGACCCCGTCGCGGAACGCCTCGGCGGTGTTCACCGCGTCCTGGCCGATCATCGCGTCGACGACGAAGAGGATCTCGTCCGGGCTGACGGCGTCGCGGATGTCCGCGGCCTGCCGCATCAGCTCCTGGTCGATGCCGAGTCGCCCGGCGGTGTCGACGATCACGACGTCGAACTGCTTCGTCCGCGCGTACTCGACGGAGTCCTTCGCGACCTGGACGGGGTCGCCGACGCCGTTGCCGGGCTGCGGCGCGTAGATGCCGACGCCGGCGCGTTCGGCGACGACGCTGAGCTGGTTGACCGCGTTGGGACGCTGCAGGTCGCAGGCGACGAGCAGCGGCGAGTGGCCCTGCCCCTGCAACCAGCGGCCGAGCTTGCCCGCGAGGGTCGTCTTACCGGCACCCTGCAGACCCGCGAGCATGATCACGGTCGGGGGCTGCTTCGCGAAGCGGAGGCGTCGCGTCTCGCCACCGAGGATGCCGACGAGCTCCTCGTTGACGATCTTGATGACCTGCTGCGCGGGGTTGAGCGCCTTGGAGACCTCTTCGCCGAGAGCGCGCTCCTTGACCTTCTTGATGAAGGCGCGCACGACGGGAAGCGCGACGTCGGCTTCGAGGAGCGCGATGCGGATTTCCCGCGCGGTGGCATCGATGTCCGCCTCGGACAGCCGCCCCTTGCCACGGAGGCTCTTGAAAGTCGCTGAGAGGCGATCGGAGAGGGTATCGAACACGGCGCTCGTCGGTCCTCGGGGTCGGGGGCAGGGGTAATCGCTGTCTAGGGTATCCGCCCTGCCGGGGAGGAAAGCCGTCGCGGGGGAACGGGGGCTCTGATCCGGTACGGGGCGGGGGCGACGCGACCGTCGCCGGGGGGCACGACGCGGGGGCTGGAACGCGGCGTCGCGCCGGGCGTGGGACGTGACGTCGCGCCGGTGTCGCGCGTGCGGGACGTCGGCGACGTCGCGTGGTGGAGGCGCGACGTCGCGTACGGGGCGGGGCGACGTCGCGTGCGCTTGACGTCGCGCGCACCGCGTGGACGTCGCGGCGTCGCGCCATGCGCGTGGTCCCCGGCCGCGACGTCACGCACCTTGGCACAGGACGTCGCGGCCTCGTTGCCTCGTCTGCGCCTCAGCCCAGCGTGCGTTCCAGTTCGGACGCCAGTGCCGACGCGACGTCGGGGGCGAGGGGGCCGCCGTCGGGGCCGGTGACGTAGAAGGCGTCGACGGCGTTGGCGCCGAGGGTGCTGGCGTGGGCGCTGCGTACTCGTACGCCCGCGTTCTCCAGCGCCTGGCCGAGACGGTGCAGCAGGCCGGGGGCGTCCTGGGCGCGGACCTCGATGACCGTCGCGCTGTGGGACGCGGCGGGGGCGACGCGTACTCGGGGCGGGGGTACGGAGAGTCCCTTGCGGCGCGGGTACGCCGCGTCGCGTTCGGCGAGGCGGCCCCGGATGTCGAGGCTGCCGTCCAGGGCGCGGACGAGGTCGGCGCGCAGCCGCGTCGCCTGGGGCAGCGAGCCGTACGCGGCGGACACGCGCCAGTCCAGGACGAGAACGGCCGTGGCGTCGCCCGCGCGCGCCCCGCCGGACGCGACGTCGCGCGGAACGTCGGGTGCCGTGCGCAGTTCCCCGGGGATCTCCGTGCCCCGGAATTCGGCGGTGCGAACCGTGAGCCGGTGCATCGCGAGGACACCGGCGACGGCGGGCAGGACGCCGGGCTGGTCCGGCACCGCGACGAGCAGTTCGACGCCCACAGGCGCCTGCGCGTCCGCCTCGGCGTCGCCCGGCTCTCCCTCGTGGCGGGTGCGGAGGGTCAGGACGGGGCCGGCAGTGCGGTACGCCTCGACGGCGAGCCGTTCCTGCTCGGCCGTGAGCGCCGCGGCCTCCTCCGGCTCCGGGGGCTCGGCACCGGAGAGCGCGGCGGCGACGCGGGCGGCGAGGTCGTCGACGAGCGAGGCGCGCCAGGCGGACCACGCGGCGGGGCCCGTCGCGAGGGCGTCGGCCTCCGTGAGGGCGTGCAGCAGTTCCAGCGTCGCGATGTCGCGCACAGCGTCGGCGACGCCGCGCACCGTCGCGGGATCGTCCAGGTCACGTCGCGTCGCGGTCTCGACGAGCAGCAGGTGGTGACGCACGACGGTCGCGAGCGTCGCGACGTCCGTGGCGTCGAAGCCGATGCGTGCCGCGACGTCGCGCACGATGATCTCGCCCGCCACCGAGTGGTCGCCGGGCCACCCCTTGCCGAGGTCGTGGAGCAGCGCCGCGACGAGCAGCAGGTCGGGGCGGGAGACGCGACGCGTGAGCGCGGCGGCGCGTACGGCCGTCTCCACGAGGTGGCGGTCGACTGTCCAGGTGTGGACGGCGTTGCGCTGCGGGCGGCACCTTACGCGTTCCCAGTCGGGCAGCAGTCTGGTGACGAGCCCGCCCGCCTCCAGCGCCTCCCACACCTCGACGGTGGGGCGTCCCGCGCCGAGCAGAGTGACGAGTTCCTCGCGGGCCTCGGCCGGCCACGTCGTCGGGAGCGGCGGGCAGGCGGTCGCGAGGCGGCGTACGGCGTGGGGGGACAGCGGGAGGGCTGCCTGCGCGGCGGCCGCGGCGGCGCGCAGGGGCAGGACGGCGTCGCGTTCGGGGCGCGCCGTCCGGGCGAGGACGGCTTCACCCTCCTGCTCGACGACACCGTCGGCGAGCGGCGTGCGCTCCGGCGCACCGCGCCCGGCGCCGAAGACGGCGCGCAGTCGGGGCCGCAGCGAGCGGGCGCGCAGGACACGCTGCACCTCGCGCCACGTGACGTCGCCCGCGTACGCGAGGGTGCGCGCCGCTTCGTAGACCTGGCGGAGCAGCGCGTCGGCGTCGAGCAGGCCGAGGTGGGCGGCGACCTGGTCCTGTTCCTGGAGGGCGAGGCGGTCGGTGGCGCGCCCCGTCGCGAGGTGGAGCGCGTCGCGCACGTCGAGGAGGGTGCGGCGCGCTTCGTCGAGCCCGGCACGCGGGGCGTCGGCGAGCCACGACGCGGCGACGGCGCGCAGGGCTGTCGCGTCGCGCAGGCCGCCGCGGGCCTCCTTGAGGTCGGGTTCGAGGAGGAACTGGAGCTCGCCGTGGCGCTCCGCGCGTTCGACGCACAGGTCGTGGAGGGCCGGCAGGCGCTTGGGGGCCTGGTTGCGCCAGTCGGCGAAGACGGTGGAGCGCAGGGCGGTCGTCAGCCCGAGGTCGCCCGCGACGTGGCGGGCGTCGAGGAGACCGAGGTGGACCTTCAGGTCCTCTCCGGCGGTCTTGCGCGCCTCGTCCGGGGTGCGCACGGAGTGGTCGAGATCGAGACCGAGGTCCCACACGGGGTACCAGACGCGATCGGCGACGGCCGCGATGGCGCGCGGTTCCGCACGGCCGTCGTGGAGGAGCAGGAGGTCGAGGTCGCTGCGCGGGGAGAGTTCGCCACGTCCGTAGCCGCCGACCGCCACGAGGGCGACGCCGCGTGGCGCCGCGGCGGCGTCGAACAGCTCGGCGAGCCAGGAATCGGTGAGGGTGGCGAGCGCCTGCCTGCGGGCGCGGCCGTCCTCCGCGTTCTCGTGCAGCAGGCGCAGTCGCGCCGCCGCGTAGCCCCCCGGCTCGGCGTCTTCGGTTTCCTGGCGTTGGTCGAGGCTCGTCACCCGGCAGCTCCTGGCCCCCGCGGGAGCGGGGTTCGTGGTCGGTCAGCGGTGTCAACGGCGAAGGGTCGGGGGTGGTCGGGTCCCGGGTCCCGGGTCCTGGGTCCTGGGTCCTGGGTCCTGGGTACTGGGTACTGGGTACTGGGTACTGGGTCCTGATGAGTCTTTCGTGGTTCCTACAGTTTTCGACGGTCTACAGGGGCGGCGCGACGTCGCGGTAAAGGTGCAGGTCGCACGCGACGTCGCATATGCCACGTTGCGTGCGAAGCCGAGGGCGGGACGCGACGTCGCGTCTGGGGTGAGGCGTCGGTGGAAGGGGGACGGCGCGGGGCGGCACTTCGTCGTGCCCGCCGCGTCGCGCGGGAGGACGCGGCGTCGTCATGCGACGTCGCGCACGGCTTGCGTCGCATCGCGTCGCCTCCTGTCCAGGGCGCGAGGGTCCCGTTCCCGGCGCCTCGTCGCGCGTCGTCCTGCGGCCTCGCCGCACGCGTTCTCGTCCTGCGGCGTCGCGCGACATCGCGACAAAAGCCCAGGTCGCACGCGACGTCGCATATGCCACGTCGCGTAGCACGACGCACCGCGCCCGCCCCGTCCCACCGGGCGGCTCCGGTCCCGCCCACGGCCGCGACGACCCTGGACCAACCGCACCCGCCGCCCCGGCCTCCGCCGCGCGACGCCGCGCCCCGCCCCCGTCCCGTACCCCCGATACGCCCGTCCCCCGCCCTGTACGTCGCGTGGGCGGCGTGCGGGGCGGGGGACGTCGGGGGGTACGGGGCATGGTGGAGGGGGTCAGAGGGCGTCGGGGCCGCGTTCGCCGGTGCGGACGCGGACCGCGGTCTCGACGGGGAGGCTCCAGACCTTGCCGTCACCGATCTTGCCGGTGCGGGCGGCCTTGACCACGACCTCGATCAGCTGCTCGGCGTCCTCGTCCTCGACGAGGACCTCGATACGGATCTTGGGCACGAGGTCGACGGTGTACTCCGCGCCCCGGTAGACCTCCGTGTGACCGCGCTGCCGCCCGTAGCCGCTCGCCTCGCTCACCGTCAGGCCGTGGACGCCGAAGGCCTGGAGGGCTTCCTTGATCTCGTCGAGCCGGTGCGGCTTGACGACCGCGGTGATGAGCTTCATGCGTCCACCTTCTTGTTCGTCGCCGGGGCCGCCGTGGTCTCGGTCGCGAGCGGGGCCGACGTGCTGCGGGGCAGGGAGCCGCCGCCGGCTCCGCTGTAGTCGTACGCGGTCTCGGCGTGCTCGACCTGGTCGATGCCCGAGACCTCGTCGTCCTCGCTGACCCGCATGCCCATGGTCTTGTCGATGAGGAAGGCGAGGAGCGCGGAGACGACGAGAGAGTACGCGAGGACGCCGAAGACACCCGCGGCCTGCTTGCCGAGCTGGTCGAGCCCGCCCCCGTAGAAGAGGCCCTTGGCGTCGGACTGGACGCCGCCGGTGGCGAAGAAGCCGACGAGCAGGGAGCCGACGATCCCGCCGACGAGGTGGACGCCGACGACGTCGAGCGAGTCGTCGTACCCGAACTTGAACTTGAGCCCGACGGCCATGGCGCACAGGAGACCGGCGATGGCGCCGACGGCGATGGCACCGAGCGGGCTGACGGCGCCGCCGGACGGGGTGATCGCGACGAGGCCCGCGACGGCGCCGGACGCCGCGCCGAGGGTCGTGAAGGCGCCGTGGCGGATCTTCTCGTAGATGAGCCAGGCGAGCATCGCGGCGCCGGTGGCGACCTGCGTGTTGAGGAACATGACGGCGCCCACGCCGTCGTCGTTGCCGAGCCACGAGCCGGCGTTGAAGCCGAACCAGCCGAACCACAGCAGTCCGGCGCCGAGCATCACGAGCGGCAGGTTGTGGGGCCGCATCGGGTCCTTCTTGAAGCCGACGCGCTTGCCGATGACGAGGATGACGCCGAGCGCCGCGGCACCCGCGTTGATGTGAACGGCCGTACCGCCGGCGAAGTCGATGACGCCGAGGTCGTAGGCCCAGCCGCCGGTGCCCCAGACCCAGTGCGCGACGGGGAAGTACACGATCGTGACCCAGAGCGCGATGAAGAGCGCCCAGGCGGTGAACTTGACGCGGTCGGCGAGCGCGCCGCTGATGAGCGCGGGCGTGAGGATCGCGAACATCAGCTGGAAGACGGCGAAGACGTAGATCGGGATGGTGTAACCGTCCCAGAGCTCCACGACGCCGATACCGCTGAGTCCGACGAAGTCGCCGTTCCAGCCGATCAGGCTTCCCTTGTCCGTCCCGAAGGCGAGACTGAAGCCGTAGAGCACCCACAGGATCGTGACGATCCCGAGGCTGATGAAGCTCATCATCAGCATGTTGAGGGTGCTCTTGACGCGGACCATGCCTCCGTAGAAGAAGGCCAGCGCCGGGGTCATCAACATGACCAGGGCGGAACAGATGAGCATGAATCCCGTGTTCGCGGCAGACAGCTGGGGAGCGTCTGCGGCGAGCGCAATGCCTGGGGGCATCTGCGTCTCCTCGTCGTCGGTGCGGCCCGTGCGGGCTCAACCAGTGCGGTCGTGAGGGGTGGGCCGTTATGCGCCATGAGGTTGTCGCAGCGCGGTTTCGGTCGATGCCCCTCGGTGTTTCACCGCCGTGACGAAGGCACGGTGCGTGTTACGCGTTCATGAACCGCGACGCGGCCCCACGCCGCGTCGTTATCGTCGCGCAACCTACGGGACGGCCCGCGACGCCTCGCGCGCTCCCGGCGTCCGTATACCTGCGCAGGCCACCCGGATGCCGCGCCGGAGCACGACGCGGCGGCACGGACGGGGCGGCGTACGGGCGGATGTGGCCGGAATCGGGCGGTTGCGGCGTCGCGCGGGTGCGGGGTACGTCGCGTGCGGGGCGGAGGCACGTCGCGCAGGGGCGGGGGGGCAGGTGGCGTACGCGGCGGGCGACGTCGCGGCGACACGTCGCGTCGTGCGGGGCGCGACGTCGCGTTACGAGCGGCCTACGTCGCGTCGTACGGGGCGACGTCGCGTCGCGCGACGCCACCTCTCGCGCCACGTCGCGTCGTACGCCCCCACGCCGCGTAACCCGACGCGACGTACCCCGCCCCCGACGCGACGTACCCGCCCCATCGCCCCGCCCCCGTACCCCCGTCGTCCGCCACGCCTACACCTCCACTACACCTCCACGTCCCCGTCCTCCGGGAGCTGTCGCGCCATCTCGTCGCGCAGGTGGAGGACCTCGGGGACGGCGCCGTAGGCGCGGACGACCTGGTCGACCGTCGTGCGCAGGCGGTTGTTGAGGCGTTCGGAGCGGACCTTGCGTGCGATGCCGATGGCGGCTCCGGCGCGTTCGGCGCTCAGTTCGGGTTCCTTCTTGATCAGGTGGACGGTCGAGAGGCCGATGAGATTGAGCGCGTACGACCGGTGGTGTTCAAGGTCGCTGCCGAAGAGTTCGACGGCGCGCTCGATGCGCGGCTCCGCGAGCGCGGCGTGTTCCTTGTGGCGCCCGGCCGTGTAGACGAGGTCGCGGAAGGAGTGGCCGTTCTCGGCGTGCAGTTCGGCCTCGGTGAAGAACCCGATCCAGTCCGGGTCCCGCTCCTCGCCGGAGGACTCCGTCGCCTCGGCGTACGTGTCCTCGGCGATGCGCACGGCGCGCTTGCACTTGCCCGGCTGGGCGAGGTTGGCGTAGGCGCGCGCCTCCATCGCGTAGAGCATGGCCTGCGTGCGCCCCGTCGCCTCGTGGCGGCTGCCGTACTGCGCGAGGTGGATGAGTTCGAGGGCGTCGTCGGGGCGGCCGAGGTGGATCATCTGGCGCGCCATGTTGGAGAGGATGTACGAGCCGAGGGGCCGGTCCTCGGCCTCCTTCGCGGCGTGCAGGGCGAGGACGAAGTACTTCTGGGCCGCGGGCTGGAGGCCGATGTCGTAGCTCATCCAGCCGGCCAGCTCGCCGAGTTCGGCGGCGACGCGGAAGAGGCGGCGGCCGGTCTCGGCGGTCTGCGGCTCCTGGAGCAGGTCGGTGACCTCGTGGAGTTGCCCGACGACCGCTTTGCGACGTAGACCGCCCCCACTCTGCGCGTCCCACTTGCGGAACATGATCGTTGTTGATTCGAGGAGGGAGAGTTCGGGCTCGGACAGGCGCCGTGCGGTGCGGTTGGGCGTGGCGATGTCGGCGAGGGTGGGCAGGCGTTCGCCGTGTGCGGGCTGGAGCCAGCGCTGCATCGGCTCGACGAGGGCGGCGCCCGCCGTCAACGCGAGGGAACCGCCGAGGAAGCCGCGACGCGCGAGCATGAGGTCGCTGCGCGAGAACTCACTCATCAGGGCGACGGCCTGGGGCGCCGTCCAGGGAAGGTCGATGCCCGCCGTGGACGGCGTCTGGTGGACGGGGCGCAGTCCGAGGTCCTCGACGCTGACGGCACAGCCGAAACGTTCCGAGAAGAGCGCCGAGAGCAGCCGCGGGATCGGGTCGCGCGGCTGCTCCCCGTCGAGCCAGCGACGTACCCGCGAGGTGTCGGTCGAGATGTGCACGGCGCCGAGCTGACGTGCCCTGCGGTTGACCTGCCGGGCGAGTTCGCCCTTGGACCAGCCGCTGCGGACGAACCAGGATTCGAGGAGGGCGTTGGGCTTCTTGTCGACGCCTTCGCCGGCGCCGTAGTCGGTCTCGCTGTGCGTTCCGCCGAACCCCCGGCTCATGTCCATGAGCACGCCCCCATCCGTCACCCATCGCACCGCGCCTCTGCCGTACGCGGCCCCGACCCTCTCAGCATGCGCGACGTCGCGTGCGCCCACGCACCATCGCGCCGACCCATCGTCGCGCCCGCCCGGCGTCGCGGCGCCGGTGCGCGGCACCGCGCCGTCACCCTCGACGTCACCGTCACCGTCACCGTCACCGCGCGGCGTCGTCGCCGCGGACGCACGCGCCGTGCGACGCCTCCTCGTCAACACCCGAGGCGGTGCGCCACACTGCCGGAGTCTGTCCCGTGAAGGTAGGGCGTCCCTCACGCGCGCACGAGCCCGTCCCCGGAAACGCCACCTTTCGCCACCCCCGCGCCAATAACTCGCCCTGGACTTCACACGATTGACTGACGGAAGACGAACGGGGACCAGCGCATCGAAGCGCGCCGGGGCGCACTCGGAGATACACACGCCCCCTCCGTACGCCACACGCTACACACGGAGCGTCACTCCAGCGGTTCAGCGCGTAACCGGTGGAGCGTCAACGCGTTGGACGCTCCAGACACGTTGGAGGGGGCATGGGTTTCACGATCGGCGGCATCCGGGAGAAGCGCGAAGGCGTGCGGCGCCGTGGACGCTCCTCGGAGTGCACCGCGGTGGCCGAGTTCACGGGGCTGTGGGGCTGGGACGTCGCGCCGGGGGCGCGGATCGAGGCGGGCGGTTGCTCCTGCGGCGACGCGGCGTGCGGGGCCCCGGGCGCGCATCCGCTGCGCCGCGCGCGTCCGGTACGGGCCGGTGCCACGCTCGCCGACGCGACCGCGGCGTGGTCCCGCTGGCCGGGCGCCGCGCTCATGCTGCCGGTCGGCTCCGCCTTCGACGTGCTCGACGTCGCGGAGCGCGCGGGCCGCCACGCCCTCGCGCGCTTGGAGCGCATGGGCCTCCCCCCCGGCCCCGTCGCCCTCACCCCCCAGGGCCGCGCGCAGTTCTACGTCGCGCCGGGCTCCGCCGCGGCCCTCCCCCGCCTCCTCGCCCGCGCGGGCTGGGACGACGCGCGCCTCGACCTCCGCGCGCTCGGCACGGGCGCGTACGTCACCGCGCCGCCCTCCGACCGCGGCGGACGCGGCCCGGTGAGCTGGCTGCGCGCGCCCTCGCTCGACACGGCGCTGCGCCCGCCGGAGGTGCGCCTGCTGCTCGGGACGCTCGCGTACGTCGCCCACCGGGTCCAGGGATAGCGGCCCCGTACAGCGCGGGCTTGGCGGACGCGTGGGTGAGCCCGCGCGGGGTGGCGGCCCCGTGCCCGTACCGGAAAGTCCCGCAGGGGCCGACGCCATGGCAGGAGAAACCCCAAACCCCGGGGCGGGTGGCTCTTCGCGGGCGGACAGCGGAAAGGCCCCGTGGAGGTGCCACGGGGCCTTTCGTCGCGGGGGCGCGGCCGGGGCTCGTGGGAGTCGCGGCGGCGGGGGCGGTCAGTCGCCGATGAGGGCGTCCACGAAGGCGCCGGGTTCGAACGGGGCGAGGTCGTCCGCGCCCTCCCCGAGCCCGATGAGCTTGACCGGGACGCCGAGTTCGCGCTGCACCGCGATGACGATGCCGCCCTTGGCCGTACCGTCCAGCTTCGTGAGCACGATGCCGGTGATCGACACGACCTCGGCGAAGACGCGCGCCTGGACGAGACCGTTCTGGCCCGTCGTCGCGTCGAGCACGAGGAGGACCTCGTCGACCGGCGCCTGCTTCTCGACGACGCGCTTGACCTTGCCCAGCTCGTCCATGAGGCCGGTCTTGGTGTGCAGGCGGCCCGCCGTGTCGATAAGGACCGCGTCGGCCTTCTCGGCGATGCCCTCCTTGACCGCGTCGAAGGCGATCGACGCCGGGTCTCCGCCCTCGGGGCCGCGCACGGTGCGTGCGCCGACGCGCTCGCCCCAGGTCTGGAGCTGATCCGCCGCGGCGGCGCGGAAGGTGTCGGCCGCGCCGAGCACGACGCTCTTGCCGTCCGCGACCAGGACGCGCGCGAGCTTGCCCGTGGTGGTGGTCTTGCCGGTGCCGTTGACGCCGACGACCATCACGATGCCCGGCTTGTCGGGCGCGGCCTCGGTGTGCACGGTGCGGTCCGTGTCGGCGCCGACGAGCGTGAGGAGTTCCTCACGGAGCAGCGTGCGCAGCTCGTCGGTGGTGCGGGTGCCGAGCACGCGGACGCGCTCGCGCAGCCGCTCGACGAGTTCCTGCGTCGGCGCGACGCCGACGTCGGCGGTGAGGAGCGTGTCCTCGATCTCCTCCCACGTGTCCTCGTCGAGGTGCTCGCGCGAGAGCAGGGTCAGCAGGCCCTTGCCCAGGGCGTTCTGGGAGCGCGAGAGACGGGCCCGCAGGCGCACCAGGCGCCCGGCGGTGGGCTCGGGCACCTCGATCTCGGGCTGCGGGGGCAGCGCGACGACCGGGTCCTCGACGGCCTCGGGCGTCGATGTCGCCGTCTCCGCGTCGGGAAGCGATACCTCCTCGATCGTGCGGCGCTGCTCGTCGCGCGGTTTCTCGGCCTCGTCCCCGACGTGCGGTTCGGCCTCCGGGGCGGTGACGCTCGGCGTGCGCTCCGGCGGCGTGGGGGGGAGCCGCTTCTTGCGGCGTCCGCTCACCACCAGACCGCTGATCGCACCGATCACGACGACCGCGATGATGATTGCAAGGATGACGATGTCCATAACGCCCCCCAGTATCGGCCATGCCCGGGACGGGGTCGGGGATTGCGTCTGGCGGGGGGCGAGGGAGCGGTGGCGGGGCGCGACGTGGGGGCGGGGTGGCGGGACGTCGCGAGGCGTCGCGGGGCACGGGGGTACGGGGCGGTGCGACGTCGCGTACGGGGTGGTGCGACGCCGCGGCGTGGGTACGGGGCGGTGCGGCGCCGCGCGGCGTGGGTACGTACGAGGCCGCGACGTCGCGGCTGTCACGCCCCGTACGACGCGACGTCGCCTTGCCGCACCCCGCACCCCGCACGACGCGACGCCGCCTTGTCGCGCCCCGTACGACGACGCGACGGCGCACGGTGCGACGCCCCGCGTGACGCGAGGACGCGACGTCCCCCGCGTCGCGCGCCTACTTCAGCCGCTGGCTGATCACCTTCGAGACGCCGTCGCCCTGCATGGAGACGCCGTAGAGCGCGTCGGCGACCTCCATCGTGCGCTTCTGGTGCGTGATCACGATGAGCTGGGAACTCTCCTGGAGCTCCTGCATGATGCGGATGAGACGCTGGAGGTTGGTGTCGTCGAGCGCCGCCTCGACCTCGTCCATCACGTAGAACGGGCTCGGCCGCGCCTTGAAGATCGCGACGAGCAGCGCGACGGCCGTCAGGGAGCGTTCGCCGCCCGAGAGCAGTGAGAGCCGCTTCACCTTCTTGCCCGGCGGGCGCGCCTCGACCTCGACGCCGGTGGTGAGCATGTTCTCGGGGTCGGTGAGCAGGAGCCTGCCCTCGCCGCCGGGGAAGAGCCGCGAGAAGACGCCCTCGAACTCGCGCGCCGTGTCGTGGTACGCCTCCGTGAAGACCTGTTCGACGCGCTCGTCGACCTCCTTGATCACCTGGAGCAGGTCGGCGCGCGTCTTCTTGAGGTCTTCGAGCTGTTCGGAGAGGAACTGGTGGCGTTCTTCGAGCGCCGCGAACTCCTCCAGGGCGAGCGGGTTGATCTTGCCGAGCCGCTGGTAGGCGCGTTCGGCCTCCTTGAGGCGCTTCTCCTGCTCGGCGCGGACGAAGGGACGCGGCTGGTTGCGGGGGTGCTCGGGGTCCTCGGGCAGTTCCTCGCCCTCGGCCGGCGGCGACGGCGGTACGAGGGTGCCGGGTCCGTACTCGGCGAGCAGGACGCTCGGCTCGACGCCGAGTTCCTCCAGCGCCCTGCCCTCCAGTTGCTCGATGCGCAGGCGCTTCTCGGCGCCGAGCACCTCGCCGCGGTGGACGGAGTCGGTGAGCTTGTCGAGTTCGGCCTTCAGCCCGCGACCGTTCTCGCGCTCGGCGGTCAGCTCGCGTTCGGCCTCCTCGCGGTACCGCTCCGCCTCGCCGCGCTCCTCCTCGGCGCGGCCCAGCGAGACCTCGACGTGCGCGAGGAGCTGCCGCGCCCCCGAGGCGACGGCGCGTGCGACGGCCGCCTCGTGACGCAGCCGCGCGCGACGTCGCTCCGCGCGCTCCCGCGCCTCGCGCTCGGCGCGCGCGGCACGGTCGAGGCCGTCGGCACGGCCCGCGAGCGCCTTCACGCGTTCCTCGTGCGTACGGAGCTGGAGCCGGGCCTCCATCTCGGTCTGGCGGGCGTTGGCGCCGTCGGCGGCGAGGCGGTCGCGAACGGAGGTGTCGGGTTCCTCGTCGCCGTCCCACTCCCCCGCGTCGCCGAAGGGCGAGGACTCCTCCGCCACGGCGAGGCGCTCCTCCAGTTCGGCGGCCTCCGCCTCGGCGCGGTCGAGGGCGTCCTGGGCGCGCGCCGCCGCCGCGGCGGAGCGCTCCGCCTCGCCCGCGGCGCCCTTCGCCTGCCCGGCGAGCGCGCCGAGCCGCTGCGCGACGGCGGACTTCTCGCGGTCCGCGGTACGGCGCTCGCGCTCCAGCTCCTCCAGGACCGCCGCGGCGTCGGCGCGACGTGTCGCGGCGTCCTCCTGCGCCTCGGCGAGCGCGGCGCACCGTACGGACAGCTCCTCCAGCTCGGCGGTCGCCTCGTCCACGGACGCCTGCACCTCGATCAGGCTCGGCGCCCCGGCGGAACCGCCCTGCGCGAGGTGCGCGCCGAGGACGTCGCCCTCCGCGGTGACCGCGACGAGCGCGGGGTGCGCACGGACGAGGGCGAGCGCGTCGTCGAGCGTGCCGACCGCGACCATGCCGCGCAGCAGGCGGCGTACGGCGCGGAGCAGGTCTTCGGGGCCGCGCACGAGGTCGGCGAGGGGGCGGCCCGGGACGTCGAGGGGGGCGGGGAGGTCGACGGTGTCGGGGGCGTCGGTCGTCGCGGCGTCGCGGGAGTCGGGGGACGTCGCGACGCGGTGGGCGTCGTGGGGGGCGGGGGACGTCGCGGCGTGGTCGGAGCCGGAGGACGCGCCGTGGGGGATGTCGCGCGGGCCGGCGTCGCGTGTGCCGGATGTCCCCGTCGCGGCGGGGGCCCCGGGGACGTCGCGGGGCGCCGGTACGTCGCGCACCTCGGCACGCGACGTCGCGTCGTGTGGCGTGCCCGACGTCGCGCCCGCGCGCGACGTCGCGACGTGGTCCGGCAGCGCGACGTCCTTCCCCGCCGCGTCCGCGAGGAGCAGCACGGCGCGGCCCGCTTCCTGTGCGCGCAGGAGGCGGAGGGCCTGGGCGGCAACTTCGGGGCCGTCGACGGCGAGGGCGTCGGCGGCTGTGCCGAGCCCGGCCGCGACGTGCGCCTCGTGGCCGGGGGCGACGCTGAGCAGTTCGGCCGCCGGTCCGAGCAGTCCGGTGAGCCGGTCGCCCGCCGCGAGGAGAGCGCCGGTGCCGTCCTTGCGGCGCAGGCCGAGCGCGAGGGCGTCGCGTCGCGCCTCGGTCGCGGCGCGGGAACGCTCCGCCGCCGCCGCGGCGTCGCGGGCGTCGTGGTGCGCGGCGTCGGCCTCGGCGCGGGCGCGGCGTGCCGCCTCGTAGCGCTCCTCGCGCGCGACGTCCCCCGCGTCGAGCCCGTCGACCTCGGCGCGCAGTCGCTCGTACTCCTCGTGCGCGACGTCGGCGCGTTCCCGGGCCTCGTCGCGCGACGTCGCGAGGCGTTCGATCTCGGCGCGCGCCGATGTCGCCCTGCCACGCGCGGCGGTCACCTGGCCCTGGAGGCGGGCGAGGCCCTCGCGGCGGTCGGCGAGGGCGCGGCTCACGTCGCGCAGGCGGCGCTCCTCGACGGCGAGCTGACGCTCCAGCTCGCCGCGGTGCGCGACGGTGTCCTCCAGGGCGCGTTCGGCGGCTTCGAGCGCCTCCGAGAGTTCCGCCTCCTGTTCACGGATGCGCGCCGCCTCGCGCTCCAGGTCCTCCGGGTCGCGTCCGCGACGTTCCTCGGCCGGTACGGACGTCGCGCTCGTGACACGTGCCTCGGCGAGGCTGACGGTGCCGCGGACACGCTCCGCGAGGCGCGACAGCTCGTACCACGTGTGCTGCGCGCTCTGGAGGCGCGGCGCCAGGGCGCGTACCGCCTCCTCCAGACGCGCCTCGCGGGCGAGCGCGGTCTTGAGCGCGCTCTCCGCCGCCTCCTTGCGTGCCTTGAGCGCGGCCTCGTCGGCGACTTCGGCGTCGAGCGCGCGGCGCAGCGTGACGAGGTCGTCGGAGAGCAGCCGCAGGCGCGCGTCGCGCAGATCGGCCTGGATGACGGCGGCGCGGCGCGCGACGGCGGCCTGGCGGCCGAGGGGTTTGAGCTGGCGGCGCAGTTCGTCGGTGAGGTCCTGGACGCGGGCGAGGTTGGCGCGCATCGCGTCGAGTTTCCGGAGCGCCTTCTCCTTGCGCTTGCGGTGCTTGAGGACGCCCGAGGCTTCCTCGATGAAGGCGCGGCGGCCCATCGGGTCGGCATGGAGGACGGAGTCGAGCTGCCCCTGGCCGACGATGACGTGCATCTCGCGGCCGATGCCGGAGTCGGAGAGGAGTTCCTGAATGTCGAGGAGGCGGCAGGTGTCGCCGTTGATCTGGTACTCGCTGCCCCCGTTGCGGAACATCGTCCGCGCGATCGTGACCTCGGCGTACTCGATGGGGAGGGCGCCGTCGCTGTTGTCGATCGTGAGCGAGACCTCGGCACGCCCCAGCGGCGGCCGGCCCGTCGTGCCGGCGAAGATGACGTCCTCCATCTTGCCGCCGCGCAGCGATTTGGCGCCCTGCTCGCCCATCACCCACGTCAGCGCGTCCACGACGTTGGACTTGCCGGAGCCGTTCGGCCCGACGACGCACGTGATCCCCGGCTCGAACCGCAGCGTCGTCGCGGAGGCGAAGGATTTGAACCCGCGCAGAGTCATGGCCTTGAGGTGCACGCCGCCGGACTCTACCGTCCCGCCTCCGCACGACGGCGGCCCACGACGCGCACGGCGCGACGTGACGGGGAGCGACACAGAGTGACGCGGCGTGGGACGCCGCAACGTCGCGCTACGGGGCGGGGTACGTCACGCCGCGCGACGCCGGTACGTAGCGCCGCGCGACGTCACGTGGTGTCACGTTGCGTCGTCGATGAAGCGTCCCGACATGTCACGTCGCGCCGTCGCGCCGCGTCGCCCCACGCCACGTCACCCCGCCGCGCGGCGTCGCGTCCCGCGCCCCGTTGTGCACGCGCCGTAGCCCTCCGCGCGGAGATCACGCGACGTCCCGCGCACCGTCACGGTTTCACCACGGAGCGCGCAGGGCAGATCAGACGGTAGACACGGCCGGGAGGGGCGGGAAACAGCGGGGAACGGGTGGGTGGGTGCGGTCGGCGGGTGGCCGCGGGGAGGGCGTACGGGCCCGGGTCCCGCGACCCGCGGCGATCCCGGCGGCGACGACGCCACGCGGACCGGGCCGCGAGAGAAACGGACGACGCGGACAGCGAAGACGGCGGAAGCCGAGGGGGAGGGCGGGGCGGGGAAGGACGAGCGACGGAAAAAGAAAGGGACGCCGAAGCGTCCCTGGCGGTACCGGCGTGGCCGCGCGGTCCACCTGTCACACGCCCCTGCCCCGCCGCGAGAACGCGGCGGTGTGCGGCAGCGGCCTGGATCAGGTGAGCGCGGGCTCCGCCTGCGGTACGTCGATGCTCTCCAGGAGAGCGCCGCCGTGCTGAGAAGCGGCAGCCGCGAGCGCGTCGTTCTCCGTCTGAATCCGTACGAGCTCGGATTCGAGGTCCTGCACGCGCTGCTGGAGCCGTCGCATCTCGGCGAGGAGTCGCGGGTCGGAGCCGCCGACGTAACCGAGAAGCGCCTTTGCCATGATGAGTGGTCCTCCACACTGAGTGACCGACCAGTACGGTGGTGGGTCGAGAGGGATTCGGTCCGCACCCGCGGTGTCCGGCAGCACTCCGTCCGTGACGTCGCCTGTCAAACAGTTAAGGTGCGCGGGGATTCCAGAGTCTCACCAAAAAGTTTGACGGTCAACACGATCAAGCCCCGGTGCGGCACGGCGGCGGGGCGCGCGGTGCTTCGGGCGACGGCGCGTGCACTCCCGCGAGCCGTGGGGGCGTGCGGGTCATCCTGTCGAGCGCCCGGTGGGGCGCGCAAGAGGGTCGCGGCAGTCACCAGCGGCTTTCCGCGGCGCCACCGAAGCACGCGGGGGAGCATCGGCGGCGCACGGCGGGGGCGCGTGCGGTGCTGTCAGCGGATCGCGAATCCCTCGTAGCCGCCGCGAGGCGTGTCCCAGATCTCAGTGACGCCCTGGACGCTGCCGGGTGTGTCGCTCCCCCGCAGCCACTCCAGCAACTCCTCGCACGCCGCGCGCGGTCCCTCGGCGACGACCTGGACGCGCCCGTCGCGCACATTGAGAGCAAAACCACTCAGTCCGCCGATCTCCAGCGCCCGTGCCCGCGTGAACCAGCGGAAACCCACGCCCTGAACCGTTCCTCTGACCCACGCGGTCAGCCGTGCCTCGTCTTCCATGAGGGCACGCTAACCGGCCAATCCCTTCAGGCACACGTCGTCCCACGGGGCCATGGCGTAGGGTCCGCACCGCGGAGGACTCACTCGAACGGGTGAGTACGCCCGGGACAGTGGTGACGAGGGAAGGCCAGGACCATGGGACGCCACCGACGCTCAGCCGCCGGCCGCGCCGAACCAGCGGCGGACTTTCCGGCCGGAACCCCCACGGGTCCCGGCCACGACGCGTACGACTACGACCGCGACGCCGCGTACGGCGACCGCGCGACGTACGGGGGCCGGACGGCGTACCGCGACCACGCGGCGCACGGCGCCTACGTGTCGGCGCCCTACGCGACGCCCGCGCCCTACGAGCCGCCCACGCCCTCCTCGACGCCCGGTCCATACGCGACCCCCGCGACGTATACGGCATCCCCGCCCCGCGCCCCCTACGCGACGCCCGAAACCGTCCCCGGCCTCTCCGCCGACTCCCACGACACCTACTACGCGCCCGACGCGCCCGACGCCCCCGACGCCCATGGCGCCGATCACGGCGGCGCGAGCGGGCATCGCCGGAAGCGGCGCGGCGCGCCCGTGCGCACCGGTCTGCTCGGGGTGTCGGCGGCGGTGGCGCTAGGCGCCGTCGCGGTCAGCACCGGGCTGTTGCCCGGTGGTGGCTACTCCTTCAGTGGGGGTCACGACGCGAAGGTCCGCGCGGCGGACGCGCCGTCCGGCGAGGGACAGGGCGACGAGGCGTCCGCCGCGGACCGTACGACGCCCGCGGCGAGCCGGGGCGCCACGCGTTCCGACGCGCCCTGGCGCGCGGCGTCCGCCTCGCCCCGCGAGAAGAAGAGCAAGGCCGCCGCGACGCCGAGCCCTTCCCGCTCCGTCACCACGGAACAGGGCGGCACGGGCACCGGGACGTCGCCCGGCGCGGGGACCACCCGGACGGCGACGCCGCCGAAGAGCGCGACGCCCGTCAGGACGAAGCCCGCGTCGCAGGCGCCCGCGCAGCCGCCCGTCGCGGCGGCCCCCAGCGGCGACGAGAGCGCGGCGGCGGCTGCCGTCCTCGCGCTCGTCAACCAGGAGCGGGCCAAGGTGGGCTGCAGTGCGGTGCGCGCGGACGGCGCGCTCGCCTCGCTCGCCACGGCCTTCAGCGACGACATGGCCGCGCGCGGCTTCTTCGACCACACCGACCCCGACGGCGACACGCCCTGGGACCGCGCGGACCAGGCAGGGGTCGGAAACCTGGGCGGCGAGAACATAGCGCGCGGCCAGGCCGACGCCGCCGCCGTCATGGAGTCCTGGATGAACAGCCCGGGGCACCGCGCGAACATCCTCAACTGCGACTACAAGACCCTGGGCGTCGGCGTGCACTTCGGCTCCGGCGGTCCCTGGTGGACGCAGGACTTCGGCTTCTGAGGCACGGCGTACGCCGCGTCGCGCACGGCGCGCACGGCGCGCGGGCAGGGCCACGTCGCGTACGTACGCGACGCGACGTAGCGCGCACCGTCACGCCGGAACCGCGCGCATGCCGCGTACGACCGACACGTCGCGTGGCCCCGAAGGCCGCGCACGGCGCGACGCCCTGCACGTGGCGACGCCTCGCACGCCACAGCGTCGCGGCGGAGACCACCACACCGCCACGCCACACGCCGCCCCGACGTCACCCCCACCCCGTCACCGCAACACCCCCGTGACCGCAACATCCCCGTCACCGGGGCGACGCCCTCCGCTCCGTCACCCCCGCGCCCTACGCTGGCACTTCGGGCAGTAGTAGCTGGACCGGTTCATCCACGCGTCGCGCTGGATCGGCGTCCCGCAGCGCCGGCACGGTTCGCCCTCGCGGCCGTACGCGTCGAGGGAGCGGTCGAAGTAGCCCGACTCGCCGTTGACGTTCACGTACAGGCTGTCGAAGCTCGTGCCGCCGACGGCGAGGGCGGCGTTCATGACGTCGCGCACGTGGCCGAGGAGTTCGTCGGTGCGGGGGCGGGTGAGGCCCGCCGTGGGGCGGTCGTAGTGGAGGCGGGCACGCCACAGCGCCTCGTCGGCGTAGATGTTGCCGACGCCGCTGATGAGCGACTGGTCGAGCAGCGCGCGCTTGATGGTGGTGCGCTTGCGGCGCAGCGCCGCGTGGAACGCCGCGTCGTCGAACAGCGGGTCGAGCGGGTCGCGGGCGATGTGGGCGATGACGTCGGGGACGCCGCCCTCGCCCGTCTCGTGGAGCGAGAGGCCGCCGAAGGTGCGCTGGTCGACGAAGCGGAGTTCGGTGCCGAGCGCGTCCTCGAAGCCGATGCGGACGCGCAGGTGCCTCTCGGCGGGCGCGGCGTGGGGCTGGACGAGGAGCTGGCCGCTCATGCCGAGGTGCGCGAGGACCGCCTCGGCGCCGCCGTCGAGCGGGAGCCACAGGTACTTGCCGCGTCGGCGCGGCGTCGCGAACGTACGTCCCTTCAGGCGCGCGGCGAAGTCCTCGCCGCCCGCGAGGTGCCGTCGTACGGAGCGCGGGTGGAGCACCTCCGTCGCGGCGACGGTGCGTCCGTCGATCCAGCGGGCGAGCCCCCTGCGGACGACCTCGACCTCGGGCAGTTCGGGCACGGTGCGGCTCTCCTGGGAGTGGGGAACGAAGCGGGGGAGGTACGGCGCGTCACCGCCGTACGCGGGGAGGGCGTCACCACCCGGACGCGGGACGCGTCACCGCCGTGCGCCGGAGGTACGTCACCACCCCCAACGACACCCACCCGGCACCCGCCGCCCCGGCTCCGTAACGCGTCACGGAGCGGGGGCGGCGGATACCGGGTGGACCGACGAGCGGTGTCGCCGCAGGTCACGACGGTTCGCCACGGATGTCGTGACGAGAGTGCCGTCATGGCTCGTGGCGGGGGCGCCGTCGTGTGTCAGGCAGTGGAAGCGGAGCCGCCCTCGGGGACGACGTCGCCGGGCGAGAGGACCTCGCCCGCGGCGGCCTGCTCGGCCGCGCGCGCGTCGGCGGCGGCACGGATGGCGCGCCACGCCGACTCGGCGGCCTGCTGCTCCGCCTCCTTCTTGCTGCGGCCGGTGCCGGTGCCGTACGAGACGCCTCCGACGCGGGCGGCAGCAGTGAAGGTCTTCTCGTGATCGGGGCCTTCCTCGGTGACGAGGTACTCGGGAACCCCGAGCCCCTCCATCGCGGTCAGCTCCTGGAGACTGGTCTTCCAGTCCAGGCCCGCGCCGAGTTCCGCGGACTTCTCGATCAGCGGGTCGAAGAGGCGGTGCACGAGCTCCGCCGCCTTGTCGAGACCCTGATCGAGGTAGACCGCGCCGATCACGGCTTCCAGTGTGTCGGCGAGGATCGATGCCTTGTCCCTGCCGCCCGTGCCCTCCTCGCCCCTGCCGAGCCTGATGAAGGCTCCCAGGTCGAGGCCCCGGCTCACCTCGGCGAGCGCGCGGGAGTTGACGACCGCCGCGCGCAGCTTCGCGAGCTGCCCCTCGGGGAGGTCGGGGTGGGTGCGGTACAGCGTGTCGGTGACCACCAGGCCGAGCACGGAGTCCCCGAGGAACTCCAGGCGCTCGTTGGTGGGCAGACCGCCGTTCTCGTACGCGTACGAGCGGTGCGTGAGCGCACGCACCAGAAGGGCGGACTCCAGGTGATACCCGAGCCGCCCTTCCAGGAGCGTGTGGGACGAGGCCGCGGTGTCCGCCGAGGCGCCCGAGCGGGGCGCCTTCTTCTTGGGGGCGTTAACCAATTCCCTCTCGGCCTTTCTCGCCTGTCTCGTCAGACCTCGAGGACCTGACGCTTGTTGTACGTGCCGCAGCTCGGGCACGCGATGTGCTGGAGCTTGGGCTCGTGGCAGCGCTCGCACGCCACCAGGGTGGGGACCGCAGCCTTCCACTGCGACCGGCGGTGGCGCGTGTTGCTGCGCGACATCTTCCGCTTCGGAACAGCCACGGCTACTTCTCCTGCTTCTCGTCGACGCCGGTCTCGGCGCCGTCCAGCTCGTCCTTCTCGCCGGCCGGCATGGTCCCGGCGAGTCCCTGCAAAGCCGCCCAACGTGCGTCGACGGCGTCATGGTGGTGCTCCGGGTCGTCCGCGAGCCGCGCACCGCAAACGGCGCACAGCCCCGGGCAGTCCTCCCGGCACACCGGCTGCATGGGCAGTGACAGCACCACCGCGTCACGCAGCACGGGTTCGAGGTCGAACATTCCGTCCTCAAGGGGGGTGATGCTCTCGTCCTCGTCCGAGTCCGCGTCGGTGCCCGCCATGCGGCGGTGGCGCTCCTCGGCCTCGGGGTACGAGAACATCTCCTGGAAATCCGCGGTGAGCTCGCGCTCCAGCGGTTCCAGACACCTTACGCACTCCCCCTCGGCGTGCGCACGGGCGGTGCCCGTGACGAGCACTCCGTCCATCACCGATTCGAGGCGGAGATCGATCTCCACCGGGGAGTCCCCCGGGATGGCGATGACGTCGGCGATGCCGAAGACGTTGTCGCCGCCCGGGGCCTGGACCGTCCGGGAGAGCTTCTGCATCGCACCAGGACGGCGCCCCAGCTCGTGCGTGTCGAACACGAGGGGGTTGCGGTGGTCGAGGCGGGCGTTCAGAGCTGCTCCTGTGTTTCGGGTCCTGAGATCTGGGTCGGGGGCCTGCCGCGACGGCAGGCGGGCGCTCTGTCCGCGTTCACACGAGCCGTGCGTACGAGAGCCGCACACACGAGTCGTGCGGGCACACGTCTGGGCAGAGACAAACCGAAACCCCAGGGTACTGGAGAGTGCGCGATCGGCCCAATCCGCCCCCGGCCCGGCCCCGCGGACGTCCTCAGCGCCCCTGTTCGTACGCCCGCAGTTGCTCCGCGCTGATCATCGTGGTGTCGAAGAAGCTCGTCTCGTCGAGCGCGCCACCGCCCTGGGGCTGCTGCGGCGCCTGCTGCTGCGGCCACGTCTGCGCGGGCTGCTGCTCGTAGCCCTGCTGCGGGTCGGGGTAGCCGTAGCCGTTCTGCGCCGCGTACGGGTCCTGCGGCTGCGGATAGCCGTAGGGGTCGGCGGGCGCGGCGTAGGGGTCGGTCTGCTGCGGGTAGCCGTACGCATCGGTCTGCGCGGCGTACCCGTACCCGTCGGTCTGCGCGGCGTAGGGCTGCTGCGCGGGGAGCTGCGGGGTCTGCTCGGGGAGCGCGGCGACGGCGGGCTCGGGGAGCGGCGGGAGGACGAGACCGCCCGACGTGCCCCCGCCGAAGGTGCCGTCCGAGGCACCGCCGCCGAAGGTGCCGTCCGAGGTGCCGCGGCCCCCGGTGCCGCCCGCCGGGTTGTCACCCCGGGTGGCGGTCTCGGGCGAGGCGTCGCGCGTCGCGGCGAGGTCGGCGAGGTAGTCGGAGTCGCTGCTGTACTGGCGTTCGCCGCCGTCCTCGCCGAGGGCGGCGAGGTCGTCGGTCGCGACGCGCCCGTGCAGCTTGTCGCGACCGCGTCCCACCGCGTCGAGGGTCTTGGCGAGCACGGCCTCGAAGGCACCGAGCTTGACGTCCACGTACTCGTCGGCGCGCCGGCGCAGCGTCTCGGGGTCGCCGCTGCGCTCGGGAGCCTCGGCGTAGTCGGGGTCCTCGTACCCCTGCGCGTCGAGACCGTCGCTCGTGCCGAGGAGCTTCTCGCGGCCCCGCCCGACGGAGCCGAGCGTCTTGGTGAGGACGACCTCGAAGTTGGCGAGCTTGCTGTCGACGTAGTCGTCGGCGTCGGCCTTGACCTCGGCCGCCTCGCGCCGCGCCTCGTTGAGGATGCGGTCCGCCTCGCCCTGCGACTGCCGCGCGACGGCGGTGTCCGCGACGAGGCTGCCGCGCTCGTCGTGCGCGCCGCGGATGATGCGCTCGGCCTCGGCGCGCGCCTCGCCGACCATGCGCTCGCGCTCCCCGATCAGCTCCTGCGCCTGGGCGAGCGAACCCGGCAGGGCCTCCCGTACCTCCTCCAGCATCGCGAGCAGGTCGGCGCGGTTGATCACGCAGGAGGCCGACATGGGCATGGACCTGGCCGCGTTGACGACCTCGACGATCTCATCGAGTTTCTTCTGCACGTCCACCGTGTGCTCGCCACTCTCTCGACTGATGGGGAGACGGACCGCTCGGCTGCTGCGGAGCCGGACGGGACGACTGTACGGCCACGACGCGGCGCGGCGACACCGGGTGACGTGACGTCATGCGGGGGCACGCGCGGCGACGTGACGCGACATGTCGCGCGGCGTGGGGCGACGTACGGGGGCAACGTCGCGGCGTACGGGGGCAACGTCGCGACGCGTGACGCCGCGACGTCGCGGCGTGTGGGGCGCGACGTCGCGGCGTACGGGTCCCTCGACGCCGCCCACCGCGCGACGTCACGGCGCCGCGTACCGCACGGCGTGGCCTCCCCGCGCTCCTCCCCCGCGTCGTCCTGCGTCGCCCCGCTCCCGCTCACCGCTCTCCCGTCACTGCTCCGCGAGGCGTCGCGTGAGGGCGGTGTGGACGGTCGGCGGCAGGAGGTGGGAGACGTCGCCGCCCCACTGCGCGACCTCCTTGACGAGCGAGGAGGAGAGGAAGCTGTAGGTGGGGTTCGTCGGGACGAAGAGGGTCTCGACTCCGGAGAGGCCGTTGTTCATCTGGGCCATCTGCAACTCGTAGTCGAAGTCGCTGACGGCGCGCAGGCCCTTGACGATGGCGGGGATGTCGCGCTGCTTGCAGAAGTCGACGAGGAGCCCGTGGAAAGCCTCGACCTCGACGTTGCCGAACTCGGCGGTCACCTCGCGGATCAGTTCCATGCGCTCGTCGATCGTGAAGAGCCCGCGCTTGGACTTGTTGATCATCACGGCGACGTGCACGACGTCGTAGAGCTTGGAGGCTCGGGCGATGATGTCGAGATGACCGTTGGTGATCGGGTCGAAGGACCCAGGACAGACGGCGCGGCGCAACGTGATCCCCTCGCTCTGCGGTCGATTCATGGTGCGTTTTCGCACGTGGAGGCGGCGCGACCGTACCAAAAGGTCCCTTCGCCGTAGCGCCGGGACCGCAGTGCGCCGAAGCCGTCCGGCCAGCCGAACTCCCCGCCCCTGGTGCTGCGCTCCACGGTGACCAGCGCTTCGTCCGCGAGCCAGCCGCGAGTACGGAGTGTGATCAGAATCTCTCCGAGCTCGGCGTCGGAGACCGCGTAGGGAGGGTCGAGGAAGACGAGGTCGTACGGGGCCGACGGCGGCGGCCCGGCAACGATCTGCGCCGCTTTGCCCGGCCTGACCTCGGCGCCCGCGAGCCCGAGGTCGCGGACGTTGGCGCGGATGGTGCGTACGGCGCGGGCGTCGCTCTCGACGAGCAGCGCGTGCGCCGCGCCGCGCGAGAGGGCCTCCAGGCCCACGGCGCCGGAGCCCCCGTAGAGGTCGAGGACGCGTTCCCCGCCGAGCGGGCCGCCGAGGAGCGCCTCCCAGGTGGAGAAGAGGCCCTCGCGCGCCCGTTCGGAGGTGGGGCGGGTGCCGGTGCCTGGCGGTACGGCAAGGCGGCGGCCCCCGGCCGTCCCGGCGATCACGCGGGTCATGGTGCTAGTCGGTCCTCGTCGCTCGGCCCTCGCCGGCGCCCGCCCCGGTGACCACGGCACACGCACACGCCGCCGGGCCTCCCGGCCGGACCCGGTCGGTACGTGTCCAGCGTAGGCGGCGGAAGGGAACACGCGCGCGGGGGCCTGCCCGTGGGACGGGCACGCAGGCAGTGGGCGCGGGGGCTGCCCGCCGGGGGTACGGGGGCAGTGGGGACAGGAGCTGCCCGCCGGGAGACGAGGGCAGCCCGGGGCAGGCCGCGTCGCGGCCCGACCCCGTACCAGCGCGGCCGGGGCGGCGTGCGTCGCGGCCCGCCCCGTACCCGCGCGGCCGGGGCGGCGTGCGTCGCGGCCCGCCCCTCGCCCGCGCCCTCACCCCTTCTCCAAGTAGCTCTCCCTCTCCTCGTCGAGCAGCGCGTCCAGGGCCGTGCGCAGTGCGGGGTGGGCCTCCAGGGCCGGGTCGGCGGCGACGACGGCCGTGGCCTCCTCGCGGGCCTCGGCGATGATCTGCTCGTCCTCGATGACGGCGAGCATCCGCAGCGACGAGCGGACGCCGGACTGCGCCTGCCCGAGGACGTCGCCCTCGCGGCGTTGCTCCAGGTCGACGCGGGACAGCTCGAAACCGTCCAGCGTCGCGGCGACCGCGCCGAGGCGGGCGCGCGCCGGGCTCGCCTCCGGCATGTCCGTGACGAGCAGGCACAGTCCGGGCGCGGAGCCCCGGCCCACCCGGCCGCGGAGCTGGTGGAGCTGGGAGACCCCGAAGCGGTCGGCGTCCATGATCACCATGGCAGTCGCGTTGGGCACGTTGACGCCGACCTCGATCACCGTCGTCGCGACGAGCACGTCCAGCTCGCCCGCGGCGAAGCGGCGCATCACGGCGTCCTTGCCGTCCGGCCCGTCGGGCGCCATCCGCCCGTGGAGGATGCCGATGCGCAGCCCGGCGAGCGAACCCTCCGCGAGGCCGCGCGCGACATCGAGCACGGCGAGCGGCGGACGCTTGTCCCCGGCGGCCTCGGCACCGGCGTCCTCGTCCGCGCCGAACCCCGTACCGAGCCCCGCGCCGTCCGCGTCCTCCGCCGCCTTCGTACGTGAGGACTCGCCCTTCGCGCCCTTCGCCCCCTTCGCCGCGTCGGCTCCCGCCTTGACGCCCTTCTTGGCCCCCTTGGCCCCGGCGGTCTCCTCCTCGTCGCCGATGCGTGGGCAGACCACGTACGCCTGGTGGCCCGCCGCGACCTCCTCGCGGACGCGTTCCCACGCGCGTGCCAGGAAGTGGGGCTTGTCCTGGGCGGGGACCACGTGCGTCGCGATCGGGGAGCGCCCGGCGGGGAGCTGGTCGAGCACCGACGTCTCCAGGTCGCCGAAGACGGTCATGGCGACGGTGCGCGGGATGGGGGTCGCGGTCATGACGAGGAGGTGCGGCGGCTGCGCGCCCTTGGAACGCAGCGCGTCGCGCTGCTCGACGCCGAAACGGTGCTGTTCGTCGACGACCACGAGCCCGAGGTCGTGGAACTTCACGACGTCCTCGATGAGCGCGTGCGTACCGATGACGACGCCCGCCTCGCCCGTCACGAGGTCGAGGAGGGCCTTGCGGCGCGCGGCGGCGCCCAGCGAACCGGTGAGCAGCACGACGCCCGTCGCGTGCTCCGCCGCGCCGAGCGTGCCGCCCGAGGCGAGGTCGCCCATCATCTCGGTGATCGAGCGGTGGTGCTGCTGCGCGAGGACCTCGGTCGGGGCGAGCATCGCCGCCTGGCCGCCCGCGTCGACGACGGCGAGCATGGCGCGCAGCGCGACCATCGTCTTGCCCGAGCCGACCTCGCCCTGGAGGAGGCGGTGCATGGGGTGGTCGGTGGCGAGGTCGTCGAAGATCTCGCGCGAGACCTTCTGCTGGCCCTCGGTGAGCGTGAACGGGAGGCGCGCGTCGAAGGCCGCGAGGAGCCCGTCGGGGGCGGGACAGCGGGGGACGGCGGGCAGTTGCGCGTCGGCGTGGCGACGGCGGGCGAGCGCGGTCTGGAGGACGAACGCCTCGTCCCACTTGAGGCGGTCGCGCGCCGCCTCCACCTCGGTCTTGCTCTGCGGCCGGTGGATCTTCACCAGGGCTTCGGGCAGGGGCAGCAGCCCGCGCCCCTCGCGCAGGGAGTCGGGCAACGGGTCCAGGGCCTCGTTCGCGCTCGGCAGCACCGCGTCGACCGCCTTGGCGATCTTCCACGACTCCAGCTTCGCGGTGGCCGGGTAGATCGGCAGCAAGCTCGACGCCCATGTCCCCGCGGCCTCGCGCGCGTCGCTCTCCTCGGCGAGCAGTTCGTAGGCGGGGTGGGCGAGCTGGAGCTTGCGGTTGAAGACGGAGACCTTGCCCGCGAACATCGCGCGCGTGCCCGGGAGCAGGTCGTGCTGCGGCTTGTGCACGCCGCGCCCGAAGAACACCAGTTGCAGCCGGCCGCTGCCGTCCGTGATGGTCACTTCGAGGCGCTTGCCCCGGCCCGCGTTGAAGGTGTGCACTCGCGCGTCGGCGACGCGCGCCACGACCGTGACGTGCTCGTCGAGCGGCAACTCGGCGAGCCGCGTCAGCTCCCCGCGCTCGGCGTAGCGGCGCGGGTAGTGGTGGAGCAGGTCACCGACGGTGTGCAGGCCGAGGTGCTCGGCCATCACCTTCGCGGTGGGCGGTCCGAGCACCTTCTTCAGCGGTTCATCGAGCGTGGGCACCCTCCCATTGCACACCACGCGACCGACAACCGACCGCGCACGCCTCGCGGGGGCGGTACGTCGCGGGGGTTGCGGGGGCGACGTCGGGTCGTGGGCACCTCGCGGGCCCGCACCGCGGCAGCGGAACAGGCGCATTCCCCGCCTCCCGGCCGAACCCGCCCAACGGGCCCGCGCCGCGGCAGCGGAACAGGTCCTGGCGGCGACGAGCGCCGGGGCGCGGGAAGAAAACGCCTGACGCCTGGCGGACGTGCGTACAGGACACCCGTATGGGACGGCCGTATAGAATCGTCGTCTTGCCGTCGCCCTGTACGCACGTCTCATACAGGCGTACAGACGCCTTGTACGCGTGTACAAGACGCGCGTACAAGCGTCCGCCCGTCGCGCGCCGTCGGGCGCCGCTCCGCCTCACTCCACCCCGACGAGCAGGAGCGCCGCGTCGCGTCCTCCCTCGTAGACGACGGTGTCCACCGCGAGGTGGTGCGCGCGTACGTGCCGCTCCAGGTCGTCCGCGAGAGTTTCCGGGCAGTCCTCGCCGAGGACGAGCGTGACCATCTCGCCGCCCGCAGCGAGCATCCGGTCGAGAACGGTGCGGGCGATCGCGGCGACGTCCTGCCCGATGACCACGACGTCGCCGTCGATGAGACCGAGCACGTCGCCGGCCTGGCAGATGCCGACCGAGGTCCACGAGCGGTGCTCGGCCACCGCGAGTTCCGCGCAGCGCGTCGCGCCCGCGGCGCTCGTCATGGCGACGACGTCCTCGTCGAAGCGCCGCTCCGCCTCGTGCACGGCGAGCGCGGCGACGCCCTGCACGGCGGAGCGGGTGGGGATCACGGCGACGCGAACGCCCAGGTGGCGCGCGTCCCGTGCGGCGGCGGCAGCGGTGTGGTGGAGGGCGGCGTCGTTGGGCAGCAGGACGACTTCGTGGGCGTGCGCGCGGCGCACCGCCTCGGCGAGTTCACCGCTGCCGGGCAGCTCGCCCGGCCTGGCGGGCACGGTCGCCGCGCCCGCCTCCGCGTACAGCTCGGCGAGTCCTTCGCCCGGTACGACGGCGACGATGGCACGGGGTACGCGTTCACCGCTCGCGGGGGCGGGTCGCGCGGCGTCGGAGGCGAAGTGCGTGATGCGGACGCGGTGCGGGCGCCCCGCCTCGATACCGGCCTCGACAGCGGCCCCCGCGTCGTCCACGTGCACATGGACGTGCCACAGGCCGTCTCCGCCCACGACGACGAGGGACTCACCCAGCGCGTCGAGCCGCGCGCGCAGGCGCGCCACCGCCTCGTCCTCGGCGTCGAGGAGATAGATCACCTCGTACCCGGGCCCGGACCCGTCCCACTCCTCGGTGTCCCGGCACGCGACGTCCCCGCTCCCCCGCCGCGCGACGTCGCGCGACGCCCCGTCGTCCCCGCGCGTCACGTCACCCCGCGCCACGTCTCCACCGCGCGCGACGTCACGCCCCGCGACGCCGCCCCCGCGCGCGACGTCCTCCCCGAACGCCGCGTCGTCCGCGTCCCTCCCGCCGCCCGCTCGCGCCCCGTCCCCGCCCCGCTCCATACGCGACGTCTCCGGATGACGCGGCTGCCAGCGCTCCGGCCGCGCGACGGGTCCCGCTGCGAACGGCTCCCCGCCCAACGCCGCGACCAGCGCGGCCAGGACGGCGACGAAGCCCCTGCCGCCCGCGTCGACGACGCCCGCGCGACCGAGCGCGGCGAGCTGTCCGGGGGTGCGCTCCAGGGCGTCGCGCGCGGCGTCGTACGCGGTGCGGGCGACGACGCGGCAGTCCGCCTCCTCCGACGGGCAGGCGTGCGCAGCGGCGGATGCGACGGTGAGGACGGTTCCCTCGACGGGGTGCGCCACGGCCTCGTACGCGGCCTCGGCGGCGCGGCGCAGCGCGGCGGCCAGGACGACGCCGTCGACCGCTTCGCCCGGCGCCTCGACGAGCACCTGCGCGGCGCCGCGCAGCAACTGGGCGAGGATGGTGCCCGAGTTGCCGCGCGCGCCGACGAGCGCGCCGTGCGCCATCGCGCGGGCGACTCCGTCGAGGCCGGGCCCCGCCGCCGGGGACGCGTCGTCCCCGTACGCCTCGAAGACGGCCTCGACGGCGCGGAAGGCCGCCTCGCTCGTGAGGTAGAGGTTCGTCCCGGTGTCGCCGTCGGCGACCGGGTAGACATTGATGGAGTCGATCTCCTCGCGCGCCCGGCCCAGTGCGTCGAGGGCCGTCGCGCACCAGGCGCGGAGCGTGGTCGCGTCGAGGAGCCGTCCTTCGTTCCCGGACATCAGGGCCTTCCCGGGCACCAGGGCCTCCTTGCGCAGCAGGACGAACGCAGCGTAGTCGCAGCTCGGACCGGGTACGGTCGGAGGCCGGGAACGGCCATGGCCGCGGTCATGGTAGTTTCGTAGAGCGGGAGTGGCCGCTGTATGCTGCTCCGGTTGCCCGATGAGAATCGGGCCATTCCCCCCGGCAACGCCAAATCAGGCACTTCCGTCTCTGATCCCGGCCTGCCGGGATTCACTGTAAGTGCATCTGAAGTCTTTGGAGTGACCCGTGGCTGCCAACTGCGACGTCTGCGGCAAGGGGCCGGGCTTCGGCAACAACATTTCGCACTCGCACCGCCGTACGCCGCGTCGCTGGAACCCCAACATCCAGCGCGTGCGTGCCGTGGTCGGTGGAACGCCGAAGCGGCTCAACGTCTGCACCTCGTGCATCAAGGCCGGCAAGGTCTCGCGCTAAGCGTGAGGCGGTCCCGTTTCACGACGGTACCGATCCGGTCTCGCGCTGACGTAGTGCGGCGCGGCCACCTGGCTGGTTGCTGTGAGAGCCGGTCCGTCTTAGGGCGGACCGGCTCTTACGTGTGCCCGGACACCGGAGCGTCGGCCTCCGGTGCGAGGCGGACTCCACGCACGCGGCCGGTCGCCACCGGCCGCCGCTTCCGGTGACCCCTGCTCCAGCCCTCGCCTTCAGCGCCACCACGTCGCGCGCCCCACGCCTCCGCCCCAACCACGTCGCGCGCCCCTCGCGGCCATGTCACGCATTCCATGCCCCCACGTCGCGCGCCTCGCGCCGCCACGTCGCGCACCGCGCCCCGTATCACCGCAGTTCACACGCGACGTCGCATATGCCACGTCGCGCGCACGCCGCGCCGCGTCACACCCCGCGGCGGCCCTCCCCACATCGCGACGTGCAGAGGCGTCGGCGGCTTCCACGGCGTCACCACCACCCCCGCCAGCCCGCCTCAGCCGCCCGTCTCAGCCCCCTCAGCCCGCCTCAGTCCCCTCAGCCCGCCTGCGCCCCCGCCCCCCGGAACCGCCACCCGTGGTCGACGGGGCCGATGCCCGCGCCGAGGGGGAAGCCCGCCGCGATGGCGCCGGTGACGTAGTCCTTCGCGGCGCGCACCGCGGTCGGGACGTCGTGGCCGAGGGCGAGGTGGGAGGCGACGGCCGAGGCGAGGGTGCAGCCGGTGCCGTGGGTGTGGCGGTTGTCGAGGCGGGGGGCGCGGAGCCAGTGCTCCTCGGTGCCGTCGGTGAGGAGGTCCACGGCCTCGCCCTCCAGGTGGCCGCCCTTGATCAGGGCCCAGCGCGGGCCGAGGGCGAGGACGGCCCCGGCCGCCTCGGGCAGGTCCTCGGGGCGCGTGACGTGGACGCCGGTGAGCTGGGCGACCTCGTCCAGATTGGGGGTCGCGACGGTGGCGACGGGGAGCAGTCGCGTACGTACGGAGTCGAGCGCGTCGGAGGCGAGCAGCGCGTCACCGTGCTTGGAGACGCCCACCGGGTCGACGACGGTCGGTGCGTCGGTCGTCGCGAGGAGCTCCGCGACCGTCTCGACGAGCGCGGCCGAGGAGAGCATCCCGGTCTTGACCGCATGGACGCCGATGTCGTCGACGACGCTGCGGTACTGGGCGCGCACGGCCTCGACGGGGAGGTCCCAGGCGCCCTGCACACCGAGCGAGTTCTGCGCCGTGACGGCGGTGAGCACGCTCATCCCGTGCACGCCCAGCGCGAGCATCGTCTTGAGGTCCGCCTGGATGCCGGCGCCACCGCCGGAGTCGGAACCGGCCACGGTCAGGACGCGCGGGGGTATGTGCATACGCCCGAATCTACCGCCCCATCCGCGCCACGGCGCAGCCACGTCGCGCACCGCCCGCCCCGTCACCCCACGCGACACGACGCCGCACCCACGCACCACGACGCCCCCCGTACGTGCACCAACGCGACGCGCCCCCACGCGCCGTGCACCTGGGCGCCATGCCCCCGCACACCACGCACCGCCGCGACGTGCGCCGACGCGACGTCCCTCCGCGCCACGTTCACCGACGCGACGTCCCCCGCGCCACGTTCACCCCCGCAACCTCACCCCCGCCCCGGCGTCTCGATCCCGTCGTCGCCCTCGTCCCCGCCGAAGTGGTCCCAGCCCCCCGCGCGCGTCCAGGGCGCGCCGTCGACGGTCACCTCGGGGCGTGCCGAGGGGTGAAGGACCTCGCCGATGACCTTCCAGCGTGCCGGCAGCTTCACGTCTGGCGGGAACGTCGCGACGATCGCGTGGTCCTCGCCGCCCGTCAGCACCCACTGGAGCGGGTCGACGCCGACCGCCTGCCCGATGTCGTACATCTGCGAGGGCACGTCGACCTTGCCGGAGACGAGGTTGATGCGGACGTTGCTCGCCTCGGCGATGTGCCCGAGGTCGGCGATGAGGCCGTCACTCACGTCGGTCATGGACGTCGCGCCGAGCGCGGCGGCGGCGGGGCCCGCGTGGTAGGGCGGTTCGGGCCTGCGGTGCGCCTCGACGAAGGCGCGCGGGGAGCGGAAGCCGCGCGAGAGGACGGCGTGCCCCGCGGCGGACCAGCCGAGCCAACCCGTGACGGCGACGACGTCGCCCGGCCGCGCCCCGGAGCGGACGACCGGCTCCTGGTTGCGCATGTCGCCGAGCGCCGTGATCGCGACGGTGATGGTGTCGCCGCGTACGAGGTCGCCGCCGACCACGGCAGCGCCCGCCACCTGGCACTCGTCGCGCAGCCCGTCCATCAGCTCGATCGCCCATGTCGCGGGCAGCGTCGCGGGCACGACGAGGCCGAGGACGAGGGCCGTGGGCACCGCGCCCATAGCGGCGATGTCGGCGAGGTTCTGCGCCGCGCCCTTGCGCCCGACGTCGTACGCGGTCGACCAGTCGCGGCGGAAGTGCCGGCCCTCCACGAGGACGTCGGTGCTCACCACGACGCGGCGGTCGGGCGCGGTCACCACCGCGGCGTCGTCCCCCGGGCCGAGCCGCACCGCCGGCGTCGTGGTGAGTCGTGACGTCATCTCCCTGATGAGCCCGAACTCGCCGAGTTCCCCCACAGTGCCCTTCATCCCTGTGCCCCTTCTGCGCCGTACCGTTCACGGCCGAGTGCCTTCGCCGCCGCGGGTACCGTCAAGTCTTGCCTGAACTTCCGTGCGCCGCGTCCCCCGGAAGCGGCACCACCGTACGGAGCGGGGCGCAGCACGCGCGGGGGGCTCCCCGCGGCGCGCGGCGACGCGATACCGTGGCGTCCCCTTTCCCCCATGATCCTCATGGCCGCCCTGGAGGTTCCGTGGTACAGGCGTACATTCTGATCCAGACGGAGGTCGGCAAGTCCTCCGCGGTAGCCGAACTCGTCGGCTCGTTCGACGGTGTGATACAAGCCCAGGACGTCACGGGCCCGTACGACGTGATCGTGCGTGCCGAGGCGACGACGATGGACGACCTCGGTCGCATGGTCGTCGCGAAAGTGCAGCAGGTGGAGGGCATCACCAGGACCTTGACCTGCCCCGTCGTCCATCTGTAACCCCCGTCTACGCTGGGCGGCGTGAACATCTCCGTGCTGCGGCGACTGCTCGTTCCCGCCGTCCTGCTCCCGCTGCTGACCGCCGTCGGCTGTTCGTCGCCGGACTCGGCGTCGGACTCCGCGGCGAAGGCCGCGGTCCCCGCACCGGACGCCGCCGCCGCGAAGGCGTGCCGGAAGCTGCACCCGAAGCTTCCGGAGCGCGTGGACGGACTCGACAGGAACAACCCGGCTCCGAAGTCCGAACTGACGGCCGGATGGGGCGACCCGGCGATCATACTGCGCTGCGGAGTGCCCCGTCCGGCCGCGCTCGACGACCCGAAGACGGACGGCGTCGAGGTCGACGGCGTGGACTGGGCCATCGTCCACGAGGACGGTGGCCCCTACCGCCTCTACACGACGCTGCGCATCGCCTACGTCGAGGTGACGATCCCCGCCGCGCGCGCCGACAACGGACTCTCCCCCCTCACCGACTTCGCGAAGCCGGTCACGAGCGCCATCCCGAAGGGCATCGCGGAGGGCTGAGCACCGCGCGGAACCCGCCGCGACGGTGGTACGGGAAGGGACAGCGGTACGAGGACGACCCGCCCACCCGGGCCGGGCACACCACCCGCCGCACCACCCTCACGCAGCCGACGCCACGTCGCCGCAGACGCCACGTCGCACACACGCCACGTCGCCCGCAGACGCCACGTCGCGCGGACGCCACGCAGCCGACGCCACGTCGCGCGCCCACGTCGCGCCCACGCCCACACGCCGCGCGCATCACCGCAGGTCACACGCGACGTCGCATATGCCACGCCGCGTGCGTCATCGCCGGCCCGCGCGACGAAGCGCACCCCACACCCCACAGCTCCGGCGCCACGACGCCCCCCGGGCACCCACCGCGCCACGACGCGCCCCCCGGGCGCCCACCGCGCCACGACGCACCTCAACGGCCGGCCCGCCACACCCCCGCCACGAACGCCGCCACACTCCCCCAGCGCGACGCCCTCACCGCGAGGCCCGCGCCGAGAGCCCCGCCCCGGCCCCCGTCACGCGCCGCGAGCCCCGCGTCCTACCGCAGCCCCGTCGACCGCCGCAGCGCCGCCTGGATGAGCCGGTCCACGAGTTCGGCGTAGCCGACGCCGCTCTTCTCCCACATCTGCGGGTACATCGAGATGGGCGTGAAGCCGGGCATGGTGTTGATCTCGTTGATCACGAAGCCGTCGTCGGTGAGGAAGAAGTCGGCGCGCACGAGGCCCTCGCAGGAGGTCGCCTCGAAGGCCGCGACGGCGAGGCGCTGGACCTCCGCCGTCTCCTCGGGCGTGAGCGGCGCGGGCACGAGCCCCGAGGCGGAGTCGATGTACTTCGCCTCGAAGTCGTAGTACGCGTGGTCGGTGACCGGCGGGATCTCGGCGGGCACGCTCGCGCGCGGCCCGTCCTCGAACTCCAGGACCCCGCACTCGATCTCGCGGCCCTGGACGAGCGCCTCGATCAGGAACTTCGGGTCGTGGCGCCGCGCCTCCGCGATCGCCTCGTCCAGGCCGTCGAAGCCGTCGACCTTGCTGATGCCGACGGAGGAGCCGCCGCGCGCGGGCTTCACGAAGAGCGGCCAGCCGTGGTCGCCCGCGAAGTCGGCGATGCGGCGGCGGGCCGCGTCGGGGTCCTGCTCCCACTCGCGGGGGCGGATCACGAGATACGGGCCGACCGCGAGCCCGAACGAGGTGAAGATCCGCTTCATGTACTCCTTGTCCTGCCCGACGGCGGAGGCGAGCACCCCGGCGCCGACGTAGGGCGTCCCGGAGAGCTCCAGGAGGCCCTGGAGGGTCCCGTCCTCGCCGTAGGGCCCGTGGAGCATCGGGAAGACGACGTCGACCTCGCCGAGCGCCTTGGGGACCGAGCCCGGCTCGGTGTAGACGACCTCACGCACGGAGGGGTCGAAGGGCAGGACGACGCTGCCCTCCAGGGACTCCGCGAGGCTCTCGACAGTGGGCATCGCGCGGTCGGCGATGGCCATCCGGGCCGGTTCGTCGACGGCGAGGGCCCAGCGGCCCTCACCGGTGATGCCGATCGGCAGCACGTCGTACTTTTCCCGGTCGATGGCGCCGAGCACGGCACCGGCGGTGACGACGGAGACTCCGTGCTCGGAGCTTCGCCCGCCGAAGACGACGGCGACCCGCGGCTTGCGCGGCTCTCCCCCTTCAACGGGGGGAACAGGGCTCTGGGGGAGGTTCTGGCTGCTCATATCGCGATGAGGGTACCTGCTGCCCCCCGCCCCGTCAGCGCCCGGAGCCCGGCTTGTCGCCCACCCCCACCACCCGGCCGAACGCCACGACGCCGCGCCCCGGCACCGCACCGGCCATGTCGTGGAAGCCCCTCCGGCGTCCGCGGAGCGGGGCGTGGGGCGGAGCGTCGCACGTCCCGGCCAGCCCCGTCACACGCTCGGCGGCGAACGCACCGGCCCGCCCCGCCGCCTACCCCCGCTCGGACTTCGCGCTCCGCGACATCAGTTCCTCCAGCGCCACGAGCGGCGCCTTCCCCTCGTGGACGATGCTCACCACCGTCTCGGTGAGGGGCATGTCGATGCCGTGCCCGCGGCCGAGCGCGAGGACCGATTCGCAGGACTTGACGCCCTCGGCGGTCTGGTTGGTGACGGCGATGGTCTCGGCGAGGCTCATGCCGCGGCCGAGGTTGGTGCCGAAGGTGTGGTTGCGCGAGAGCGGCGAGGAGCACGTCGCGACGAGGTCGCCGAGCCCCGCGAGCCCGGAGAACGTCATCGGGTCCGCGCCCATCGCGAGGCCGAGCCGCGTCGTCTCGGCGAGCCCACGCGTGATGAGCGAGCCCTTGGTGTTGTCGCCGAGCCCCATGCCGTCGGCGATGCCGACCGCGAGCCCGATGACGTTCTTGACCGCGCCGCCGAGTTCGCAGCCCACGACATCGGTGTTCGTGTAGGGGCGGAAGTACGGCGTGAGACAGGCGTGCTGGATGCGCCGGGCGACGCTCTCGTCGCGGCAGGCGACGACGGCGGCGGCGGGCTGCCGCGCGGCGATCTCGCCCGCGAGGTTCGGCCCGGTGACGACGGCGACACGTTCCTGCGGCACCTTCGCGACGTCCTCGATGACCTCGCTCATCCGCATCTTGGAACCGAGTTCGACGCCCTTCATGAGCGAGACGAGCACGCTCTCGGGCCCGAACAGCGGCGCCCAGGCGGTGAGGTTCTCACGCAGCGTCTGCGAGGGGACCACGAAGAACACGTGGTCGGCACCGTCCGCGGCCTCGGCGGGGTCGCTCGTGGCGCGTACCCGCTCGGGCAGGACCGTGCCCGGCAGATAGCCGGGGTTGGTGCGCGTCGTGTTGATCGCCTCCGCGACGTCGGGGCGCCTGGCCCACATCGTCACGTCGTTCCCGGCGTCGCCGAGGATCATGGCGAAGGCGGTGCCCCAGGAACCGCTGCCGAAGACGGCGGCTTTGGCGGGACGGTCGTTCCGGCCGGGCTGGCCTGTCACGTGGTGTGCTCCCCTGTCGCGTGCGTCGTGCTCTCGTCGCGCGAACGGCTCCCGTCCGCGTCGCGCGGACCGTTCCCGTCCGCGTCGTGCGCCTGGGCCGCGCCGTCCGGACCGACGGCACGCTTGGCCGCGGCCCGACGACGCTGTTCTATCCGGGCCCTGCGCGGATCGTAGATCTCCGCCGGCGCCTTCTCGCCCCGCAGCTCCTCCAGCAGGTCCGTGACGGCGCGCATCAGCACCTCCGTGACCTCGCGCAGGAGTTCGGGCGTGGGCTCCTTGCCGTAGTACGGGGAGAGGTCGACGGGCGGCCCGGCGAGCACCTGGAGCGTCTTGCGGGGCAGCAGCCGCAGCTTCTTCTCCCGCGCGTACGGCGGCATCGCGAGGTTGGCGCCCCACTGCGCGACGGGGATCACGGGGCAGCGCGTCGCCAACGCGACGCGCGCCGCACCGGTCTTGCCGCTCATCGGCCACTGCTCGGGGTCCCGCGTGAGGGTGCCCTCGGGGTAGAAGGCGACGCACTCGCCCTTCTCGATCGCCCGCACGGCGCCGCGGAAGGCGTCCATCGCGTCGGTCGTCTCGCGGTAGACGGGGATCTGCTGGGTGCCGCGCATCATGGCGCCGACGATGCCGTGCCGGAAAAGGCCGTCCTTCGCGAGAAATCGCGGCAGCCGCCCGGTGTTGTACTGGTAGTGCGCGTACGACAGCGGGTCGATGTACGAATTGTGGTTGACGACGGTGATGAATCCGCCGTCCTCGGGCATGTGCTCCGCTCCGCGCCATTCCCGCTTGAAGAAGACCAGCAACAGCGGCTTGAGCACCGCCGCGGCAAAGCGATACCAAAAGCCGATTTTACGGCGGGACACGCGTGCACCTTCCTGTTCGGCCCGACCCGGGCCAAAGATCACGTACTGCGCCTGGCAGGCCGCACAAGTGTGGACCCGCCTCCCCCGTCTGTCGAGAACACGGTACGCCCGCGCACTCCCCCGCGGCCGGTTCGCGCGCCCCCTTCCGCGCCCTCCGTGCCGCCGCACCGCCCCCTTCCCGCGCGGCGTCCACGGGCGACAATGGCGCCGATGAACACTCCCGCCGGGCCCGCCGCGCCCCCACCATGGACCCTGGTCGTCCCGGTGAAGCCCCTCCCCCTGGCCAAGTCCCGGCTCGCCGGGCCGCTCTCGGCGCCGAGCCGTCGCCGCCTCGCGCTCGCCTTCGCGCAGGACACCGTCGAGGCCGCGCTCGCGTGTCCCGAGGTACGGGGTGTGGTGGTCGTCACGGACGACGCGCGGGGCGGCGCCGCCCTCGCCGCGCTCGGCGCGCGTGTGGTCCCCGACACTCCCGGGGCCGGCCTCAACGCCGCTCTCGCGCACGGGGCGCGCGCGGCACGGCGCGGCACTTCGCGCGGCGCCGTGGCCGCTCTCAACGCGGATCTGCCCGCTCTGCGCCCGGCGGAACTGTCCGCCGTGCTGCGCGCCGCCGCGCAATTCCCGCGTTCTTTTCTCCCCGACGCCGCGGAAATCGGCACGACATTTCTCGCCGCGCTTTCCGGTACGGAATTGAGCCCCCTTTTCGGCGGGCACTCGCGAAACCGGCACCGGGCCTCGGGCGCGGTGGAACTCGATGCGCGCGCGGTCGCCTCGGTGCGGCAGGACGTGGACACCGTCGCCGATCTGCGCGCGGCGCTGGCCCTGGGCGTGGGCCCGCACACCCGCCGCGCCGCCGCCGCACTCCCGGCGAGGGAACGCGTCGCGGGGAGCGCGGGTGCGTGACCGCCGGGCCTCCCCACGCCGCGCCGGGGCCCCCGCCCCCGTTAAGGTCCCCCCATGCAGGCAACGGCGTACACCTACGATCCCTCGGACCACAGCGGCAGCGTGCTGCTCGACGACGGCACCCCGGTGCCCTTCGACGGCGCCGCGTTCCTCGCGGGCGGCCTGCGGCTCCTGCGCCCCGGTCAGCGGGTACGGATCGAGACCGAGGGCGAAGCGGCGGGACTGCGCGTCACGTTGGTGACCCTGCAAACGTTCTGAGTGACTGTCGGCGGCGCTCCCCTGGCGCGCACCCCGCACGGGAGCACCCGCCGGCCCCGGTCAGAGCCAAGGCATCTCCGCGCACGCCGACCGACCCGCCGACGCCGCACGCCGAGCGACCCGCCGACCCCGTGCGCCAAACACACCCGCACACGCCGCGCGCCGGGGGCCCCTTCGCATCCCGCGCGCCAAACGCCCCGCACACGCCGCGGGCCGGGCTCCCCGAGGAGCCCGGCCCGACGCGTGGGTGCCGCGTCCCCCCCGGAGGACCGGAGGTCCGGCCGCGGCCGTGACGTCACTGCGTCCGGTGCGGAAGAAAGAGCGTCACCGCCGAAGGCGCACGACGTGCGGGAAGGTCACTTCTTGCGCGCCGTCGCCTTCTTGGCGGTCGTCGTGCGCGCCGTGCTCTTCTTGGCCGGGGCCTTCTTGGCGGTCGCCTTCTTCGCCGGCGCCGTCTTGGCCGTGGTCTTCTTCGCGGTCGCGGAGGTGCCCGTCGCCTTCTTCGCCGCCGGGGCGGCCTTCTTGGTCGTGGCCTTCTTCGCCGTGGCGGTGGTCTTCTTCGCCGGAGCGGCGGCCGTGGTGGCCTTCTTGGCGGCCGTCGCCTTCTTCGCCGTGGCCTTCTTCGCCGCCGCCTTGGCGGTGGTCTTGGTGCCGCCGGTGAGGCTGCCCTTGGGGGCCTTCTTCACCGCGACGTCGTTCTTCGGAAGCTTCTTGGTCCCCGCGACGAGGTCCTTGAAGCCCTGGCCCGCGCGGAAGCGCGGCACCGAGGTCTTCTTCACGCGGACCCGCTCCCCGGTCTGGGGGTTGCGGGCGTACCGGGCCGGACGGTCGACCTTCTCGAACGAGCCGAACCCGGTGACGGAGACCCGGTCACCGGCGACGGTGGCCCGGACGATGGCGTCCAGGACCACGTCCACGGCGTCGGCGGCGTTCTGCCGCCCGCCGAGCTTGTCGGCAATCGCTTCCACGAGCTGCGCCTTGTTCACGTCTTCCCCTTCGGAGACATTGCCAGAACGAATCTGTTCAAGCTTTTTCGCACGCTAGGCGGATATATACCGCAAATCAAACACGAAACGGGCTAATCACCCTTGTGCCGCAACACCCACTGGACCCGGGAGAGTCCCGCTCCACGGCTGGATTCAGCCGTCACCGGGATAGCGTCCCTCGTCGATGTCCTTCAACAACCGGTCCAGGCGTGCCGCCGCACCTGCGAGATCGTGTTTGGCCGCGGCCGTAATGACCAGCAGCTTCCGGGTCAGCGCCATCCGTACGCTCTCCGGGACTTGCAGTGTGCGCACCCTTGTATGTGCTTCTTTGAGTCGGTCGGCGACCGCGCCGTAAAGCTGGAGTTGGCCGTCGCTTTCCATGCCTCGATTGTGCCATCTGGCCTGAGTTGTCGCCTGCGCAGGGGGTAACTACCGTCTGGGGCGGCCTCGTCGGCGGGCCGGGACAGTGCAGGCAGGGGCCATAATCGCAGGTCTTCTGCCTTGTGGGGCAAGGGAGTTGAGACCACCCGTTCGGCGGCGCCCCGGGCGCGTCGCCGACATCCGCAACACTGCGCCGACCGAGGGTTTTTGGCCAAGGCTCCGTGCCGCCCTCACCCCACGCCGCGCACCACGGCGCCGCCCCTCGTACGCCACGCCCACCCCACGCGGCACGCGACGCCGAACCCCGCGCCGCACGCGACACCGACCCCCCGCCCCACGCAAACACTCACCCGGCCGCAGACCGCAGCGACCCCACCCCATCCGCCCCCCGCCCCGCACACGACCGTGCCCCCGGTCGTCGTACGACCAGGGGCACAGCTTGCGTTCCACGGGCGGGCTCGCGGGCGGCCGGTTCAGACCGGGCGGCGGTCCCGCCGCACGTCACACCGGCAGCGTGCGCGGCTTGAAGGCCGGCCGGCGCGCCTCGTACGCGGCGATCGCCTCGTCCTCGCGCAGCGTGATGCTGATGTCGTCGAGTCCGTTGAGCAGCCGCCAGCGGGAGTTCTCGTCCAGCTCGAAGTCCGCGGAGACGCCCTCGGCGCGCACCTGACGCTCCTGGAGGTCGACGGTGATCTCGGCCTGCGGGTCCTTCTCGACGAGTTCCTGGAGGGCTTCGACGATCTTCTGGTCGAGGACGACCGTCAGGAGACCGTTCTTGAGCGAGTTGCCGCGGAAGATATCGGCGAAGCGCGAGGAGATGACGGTCTTGAAGCCGTAGTTCTGGAGCGCCCAGACGGCGTGCTCGCGCGAGGAGCCCGTACCGAAGTCGGGGCCCGCGACGAGGACGGTGGCCCCGGCGCGCTCCGGTTTGTTCAGTACGAACTCCGGGTCTTTCCGCCATGCCTCGAAGAGGCCGTCCTCGAAGCCGTCGCGCGTGACCTTCTTGAGCCAGTGCGCGGGGATGATCTGGTCCGTGTCGACGTTGGAGCGCCGCAGCGGGACGGCGCGGCCGGTGTGGACGGTGAAGGCTTCCATGGTGGTTCAGACTCCCGAGGGCGCGGTGGCGGTGAGGTCGGCGGGCGAGCCGAGGCGGCCCAGGACCGCCGTCGCGGCGGCCACCTTGGGCGAAACGAGGTGGGTGCGGCCCCCCTTGCCCTGCCGGCCCTCGAAGTTGCGGTTGGACGTGGACGCGGAGCGCTCGCCGGGGGCGAGCTGGTCCGGGTTCATGCCCAGGCACATCGAGCAGCCGGCGTGCCGCCACTCGGCCCCGGCCTCGGTGAAGACCTTGTCGAGCCCCTCCTCGACGGCCTGGAGCGCGACCCGTACGGAACCGGGGACGACCAGCATGCGGACGTCGTCGGCGACCGCGCGACCGCGCAGCACGTCGGCGGCGGCGCGCAGGTCCTCGATACGGCCGTTGGTGCACGAGCCGACGAAGACGGTGTCGACGGAGATCTCGCGCAGCGGCTGCCCGGCGGCCAGGCCCATGTACTCCAGGGCCTTCTCGGCGGCGAAGCGTGCGGAGGGGTCGTCGAAGCTGGCCGGGTCGGGGACGTTCGCCGAGAGCGGCGCTCCCTGGCCCGGGTTGGTGCCCCAGGTGACGAAGGGGGCGAGCGCGGCGCCGTCGATGACGACCTCGGCGTCGAAGACCGCGTCGTCGTCGGTGCGCAGCGTCTTCCAGTACGCGACCGCGTCCTCCCACTCGGGGCCCTGCGGCGCGTGCGGGCGGTCCTTGAGGTACGCGAACGTCGTCTCGTCGGGCGCGATCATGCCCGCGCGGGCACCGGCCTCGATCGACATGTTGCAGATGGTCATCCGGGACTCCATCGAGAGCTTCTCGATGGCGCTGCCCCGGTACTCCAGGATGTAGCCCTGGCCGCCGCCGGTGCCGATCTTCGCGATGACGGCGAGGATCAGGTCCTTCGCCGTGACGTCGGCGGGCAGTTCGCCCTCGACGGTGACGGCCATCGTCTTCGGGCGCGCGAGCGGCAGCGTCTGGGTGGCGAGCACGTGCTCGACCTGCGAGGTGCCGATGCCGAAGGCGAGAGCGCCGAAGGCGCCGTGCGTCGAGGTGTGCGAGTCGCCGCAGACGACGGTGGTGCCGGGCTGGGTGAGGCCGAGCTGCGGTCCCACGACGTGGACGACGCCCTGCTCGACGTCGCCGAGCGGGTGCAGCCGGACGCCGAAGTCCGCGCAGTTCTTGCGCAGGGTCTCCAGCTGGGCGCGCGAGACGGGGTCCGCGATGGGCTTGTCGATGTCGAGGGTCGGGGTGTTGTGGTCCTCGGTCGCGATGGTGAGGTCCAGCCGCCTCACCTGCCGGCCGTTCTGGCGGAGGCCGTCGAACGCCTGCGGGCTGGTGACCTCGTGCAGCAGGTGCAAGTCGATGTAGAGGAGGTCGGGCTCGCCCTCGGCGCGCCGGACGACGTGGTCGTCCCAGACCTTCTCCGCGAGTGTCCTACCCATCGCTTTCCCTTCGGCCGGCGGCGATGCCTGGCCCAACTAGAGAGGTGAGTACCCGGCCGTCCCCTCGTGGGTGGCGGCGGTCCTGGGCCCGGTGGTCCTCGGGCCCGCTCGTACAGAGTGGCAACTTCCCGTGGAAATTGAACTTGCGTTTCACAGAGTGAGACGCGAATATCGTTGCATGGACAACTCTAGCGGCGTCGGCGTACTCGACAAGGCTGCTCTCGTTCTGAGCGCCCTCGAGTCCGGTCCGGCCACTCTCGCCTCCCTGGTCGGCGCGACAGGGCTCGCCCGGCCCACGGCACACCGCCTCGCCGTGGCACTGGAGCACCACCGCATGGTGGCGCGGGACATGCAGGGCCGTTTCATCCTCGGCCCCCGCCTCTCGGAACTCGCCGCCGCGGCCGGCGAGGACCGCCTGCTCGCCACGGCGGGCCCGGTGCTCACGCACCTGCGCGATGTGACGGGCGAGAGCGCGCAGCTCTACCGCAGGCAGGGCGACACCCGCATCTGCGTCGCGGCGGCGGAACGGCTGTCCGGACTGCGGGACACGGTCCCCGTCGGTTCGACCCTGACGATGAAGGCGGGTTCCTCGGCGCAGATCCTGCTCGCCTGGGAGGAGCCGGAGCGCCTGCACCGGGGGCTCCAGGGCGCGCGTTTCACGGCGACCGCGCTCTCGGGCGTACGGCGCAGGGGCTGGGCCCAGTCGATCGGCGAGCGCGAGCCGGGCGTGGCCTCGGTCTCGGCGCCGGTACGGGGTCCTTCGAACCGCGTCGTCGCCGCCGTCTCGGTCTCCGGGCCGATCGAGCGCCTCACGCGCCACCCGGGCCGGATGCACGCCCAGGCCATCATCGACGCCGCGGCCCGCCTGAGCGAGGCCCTGCGCCGCAACGGTGGCTGACGTCCCGCACCCGCACGCGCGACCCCGTACCGCACGCTCCATCCCCCGTACCCGCCGGTACGGGCGGGACGCCGACGAAGCCGCCCCGCCCGTCCGGACAAGCGCCCGCCGCGCGCCGCTCCGCGCACACCGAAAAGCCCCCCATCCGTGGAGGATGGAGGGCTTAGCGAGAAGTACCCCCGACCGGATTCGAACCGGCGCTACTGCCGTGAGAGGGCAGCGTGCTAGGCCGCTACACAACGGGGGCGCGATCACGAGAAGTGATCAGCTGGGCTACCAGGACTCGAACCTAGACTAACGGAACCAGAAACCGTCGTGCTGCCAATTACACCATAGCCCATTGATACGCAAGCCCTGGGGCCCGGTATCCGCTTCGCGCTTTCTTTCGGGCGTTCCTCCCGTCCGGCGGCGCAGGAAGAACATTACCCGAAGGTCGACGGCGCTCCAAAACGGGTATCCCCCAGCAGCACCGGCAGCTCGGCGAGCCCGCCGATGCGGTGCACGCCCTCCGGGACCTCCTCGCGCGTGTGCCGCCCCGCGCGGTCGAGCCAGACGCCGACGAGGCCGGCGTCGACCGCGCCGCGTGCGTCGATCCAGGGTTCGTCGCCCACGTACGCGATCTCGGCCGGGGCGAGACCGAGGGCGCGCGCCGCGGCGCGGAAGGCGCCGGGATCGGGCTTGGAGACGCCGAGTTCGGCGGCGCACAGCAGGGTCTCGAAGCGGTCGCCGAGGCCGAGGGTCCCGAGCTTGGGGCCCTGCACGGTGACGGAGGAGTTGGAGAGGACGCCGTGGCGGTGGCTCGCGGCGAGGGCGTCGAGGGCCGGGAGGACGTCCGCGAAGAGCGTCCAGGCGGCTTCGTAGTGCCCGAAGTACGCCTCGAACCACGCGTCGGCCTCCGCGTCGCTCAGCGGCGCCTCCAGGAAGTCCCGTACGCGGTCCCTGCGCTGTTCCAGGAAGCCGACGCCGCCCTCGGCGAAGCGCCCCCAGTGGCGCCGGGTCAGCGTCCTCCAGCGTGCGAGCGCGGCCTCCGGGCCGCCGAAGCGCTCCAGGAGGCCCTCGGCGCGCAGGTGCGCCGCGAGACCCGCGGTATCGGCGCCCGTGTAGTCGAAGAGGGTGTCGTCCACGTCCCACAGGACGGCCTTGACCGCTGTATTCGCTGCCACGCCGCCGAGGATAGGCGCGGACCTGCGGGTACGCCCGAGGGGCGGGCGCCGGGAGGTGTCCCCGGCGTCCGCCCCTCGGGACGCGTGTCCCACGCGGTGGCGTCGCCGCGCCCGCGCGCTCAGGCGGCGAGCCTGGCCAGCGCCGCGTCGATGCGCGCGAGCGTCTTCTCGCGGCCCAGGATCTCCAGGGACTCGAAGAGCGGGAGCCCGATGGTGCGCCCGGTGACCGCGACGCGGACCGGGGCCTGCGCCTTGCCGAGCTTGAGGCCGTGCTCGGCGCCGGCCTCCAGGACCGCCTCCTTGAGCGCCTCGGCCTTCCAGTCGGCCTCGGCGATCTTGGCGCGGGCCGTGGCCAGGAGGGCGTCCGAGCCCTCCTTCATCGCCTTGTTCCACGAGGTCTCGTCGATCGCGGGCTCGTCGAGGAAGAGGAAGTCGACGTTGGCCGTGATGTCCGAGAGGACCGTGAGACGGGTCTGCGCGAGCGGCGCGAGCGCGGCGAAGGCGGCCGGGTCGAAGTCCTCCGGCGCCCAGGGCGCGAACGGCGCCCGGAGCCAGGGCGCGCAGCGGGCGGTGAAGTCCTCGACCGAGAGCATCCGGATGTGGTCGCCGTTGATCGACTCGGCCTTCTTCAGGTCGAAGCGCGCCGGGTTAGCGTTCACGTCGCCGATCTCGAACTTCGCGACCATCTGGTCGAGCGTGAAGATGTCCTCGTCCGGTGAGAAGGACCAGCCGAGCAGCGAGAGGTAGTTGAGCAGGCCCTCGGGGAGGAAGCCGCGCTCGCGATAGAGGTTGAGGCTCGCCTGCGGGTCGCGCTTGGAGAGCTTCTTGTTGCCCTCGCCCATGACGTAGGGGAGGTGGCCGAAGGCGGGGATCTCCTTGGCGAGGTCCAGCTCGATGAGCGCCTCGTACAGGGCGATCTGCCGGGGCGTGGAGGAGAGCAGGTCCTCGCCGCGCAGGACGTGGGTGATCTCCATCAGGGCGTCGTCGACGGGGTTGACGAGCGTGTAGAGCGGGGCGCCGTTGGCGCGGACGATGCCGTAGTCCGGGACGTTCTCCGGCGCGAAGGTCAGCTCGCCGCGCACGAGGTCCGTGAAGGTGATCGCCTTGTCCGGCATGCGGAAGCGGACGATGGGCTTGCGGCCCTCGGCCTCGTAGGCGGCGACCTGCTCGGCGCTCAGGTCGCGGCAGTGGCCGTCGTAGCCGGAGGGGCGGCCCGCGGCGCGCGCGGCCTCGCGGCGCGCGTCCAGCTCCTCGGTCGTGCAGTAGCAGCGGTAGGCGTGCCCGGACTCCTCCAGGCGGCGCGCGACGTCGCGGTAGACGTCCATGCGCTGCGACTGGCGGTACGGGGCGTGCGGGCCGCCGACCTCGGGGCCCTCGTCCCAGTCGAGGCCGAGCCAGCGCAGGGAGTCGAGGAGCGCCTCGTAGGACTCCTCGGAGTCGCGGGCCGCGTCGGTGTCCTCGACGCGGAAGACGAGGGTGCCCTGGTGGTGCCGCGCGAAGGCCCAGTTGAACAGGGCGGTGCGGACGAGACCGACGTGGGGGTTGCCGGTCGGGGAGGGACAGAAACGTACGCGGACGGTGCCGTCGTTAGCCACGCTTGATCACCTTGTTGGTGAGAGTGCCGATGCCTTCGATGTGGACGGCGACCTCGTCGCCGACGCTGAGCGGGCCGACCCCTGCCGGGGTGCCCGTGAGGATGACGTCGCCCGGGAGCAGGGTCATGGCCTCGGTGACGTGGACGACGAGGTCCTCGACCGAGCGCAGCATGTCGCTCGTGCGCCCGAGCTGGCGTTGCTCGCCGTTCACCGTGCACTGGAGCGTGAGGTCGGCCGGGTCGAGATCCGTCTCGATCCAGGGGCCGAGCGGGCAGGCGCCGTCGAAGCCCTTGGCGCGGGCCCACTGCTGCTCGCGGCGCTGGGCGTCGCGGGCGGTGACGTCGTTGGCACAGGTGTAGCCGAGGATCACGTCCTTGGCGCGTTCGCGGGGCACCTCGCGGCACATGCGGCCGATCACGACGGCGAGTTCCGCCTCGTACGACAGCTCCTCGGTGAAGGAGGGGTACGGGATCGGGTCGCCGGGGCCGCTCACGGAGGTGGAGGGCTTGAAGAAGGTGACCGGGTGCTCGGGGACCTCGTTGCCCATCTCCTTGGCGTGCTCCGCGTAGTTGCGGCCGACGGCCACGACCTTGCTGGGCAGCGTGGGCGGCAGCAGGCGGACCTTGTCCAGGGGGACCTTGGTGCCGGACAGCTCGAACTCGGCGAACGGGATGCCCTTGATGATGTCGAGGACGAGCCCGTCCGGGTCCTCGCCCTCGACGGCTCCGAAGGCCACATTGCCGTCGATGGAGAATCTGGCGATGCGCACGGCTGGCGGGTGCCCCTCTGTTGGTCCGGGTCGTGGGTTCGGCCTGCCGTCCCGCGGGTATGACCGCCGGTAACGGGGCACAGACGCGACACGGAGAACCGCCTCCCCAGGCTAACGCGTACGGCCCCCCTCCCCCTCCACCACAACCGGCACACGACCTCCCCATGTGATTTTGCTCACGAGTGACGCGCGAAACCGGGGCATAACGTGCTGCCGTCGCGCGGCGGGGAATCGGTCATCCGGGTACGGACTCAGGCATTCCGCCCGTCGCCTCGCGCTCACGGGTGTGGGCGGGGTGTGGGCGGCGAATGCGGATCGGACCCGTATGCCCGTAATGTTCAAGATCGTTTCGCACTCCTCGTGTTGCGCCCGGCACACGCGGTCACAGGCTTCGGCGAGGGCTCTTCGGACCTTGTTGGAGATCCCCGGCTGTGCTGGAATTCCCGGGACCGCCGCGGGATTCGGCCGGCACGCGAGGGCGCAACGCAGCGCCGAGCGGCGGTCAAGGGGAGACGCGCCGGTCACTACGACCACCCGGGGGTTCACGGACCTCCACGACTCGACACCGTCCCGAGCGCCACCGGCGTGAGGGGCGCCTGGTCCAGAGGTTGCGACGCTAGTGCAGGGACGTTTCAAGAGGGATGGCAGTGCTCCGGCCGAGCCGGAGCCGAACGGCGCCACTGACCGCGGCGCCGCTGCCCCGCACGCACCGCAGCAGGGGCTGAGCACCGCGGGCCACGAGGAGCAGGGCCCCGAGGGCGAGGCCCCGCGCGACAAGGGCGACAAGCCGGGGAAGGCCGACAAGGCGGAGAAGAAGGCGAAGACGAAGACGGGCCCGAGCGGGCCCGGCTCGCGAATAGCCCTGCGCAACTGGCGCATCTCGACCCGTCTGGTCTCGCTCCTGGTGCTCCCGGTGGCGGCGGCGACCACCCTCGGTGGCATCCGCATCAGCGACTCCCTCGACGACATCCAGCAGCTCGACAACATGAAGCTGCTCACCGACATGACGAAGCAGGCCACCGAGCTGGCCGCCGCGCTCCAGGACGAGCGCGACCAGTCGGCCGGGCCGCTCTCGCACAAGGTCAAGGCGACCGACTACTCGGTCGCGAGCTGGCGGCAGAAGACGGACCGCCAGGTCGCCACGTTCCTGCAGAACACCAAGGACATCACCGGCAACAACGAGCTGAACGGTGTCCGCAGCAACCTCGACGCGATCACCAAGCGCGTCGCCCAGCTCAAGGCGATCCGCCGCGACGCCTACGCCGACGACGCCTCGATCACGCAGACCGTCGACGCCTACAGCCAGCTCATCGACCAGTTGCTCAGCCTCTCCCAGGAGATGGCGCAGGCGACGTCGAACCCCGAGATGGTCCAGCGCACCCGCGCGCTCGCCGCGTTCTCCTCGGCGAAGGAGTACGCCTCGATCCAGCGCGCCGTGCTCGCCGCCGCGCTGCCCCCGAACAAGTCGCAGTTCGGCAAGCTCTCCGAGACCGATCGCCGCTACGCCCTCAACGCCCTGAGCAACGAGGACGACGAGATCAACCAGTTCAAGGAGATCTACGGCGCCTACGCGGGCGACCCGGAGGACCTGCTCAAGCCGATCGACCCGGACGAGCAGCCCACCATCAAGGGCGCGCGCGACTACGCCCAGGGCTCCCTGAGCACCCAGGGCGGCATGGAGCTGCGCGCCAAGCGGTCCTACAAGGACTGGACGGACTCGGCGTCCGAAGAGATCAACCAGATGAAGACCATCGAGCTGACACTGCTCGGCCAGATGGAACAGAAGGCCCGTGAGCTGCGCCAGAGCGCCGAGCGCGACGCCATCATCAACGGTGCGCTGATCATCCTCGTCCTCGGTGTCTCGCTCGTCGGCGCCTTCGTCGTCTCGCGCTCCATGATCCGTTCGCTGCGGCGACTGCAGGACACCGCGACGAAGGTCGCCCAGGAGCGACTGCCCGAACTCGTCGGCCAGCTCTCCGAGTCGGACCCGCAGGACGTGGACCTCTCGGTCGAGTCCGTCGGTGTCCACTCGCGCGACGAGATCGGCCGCGTGGCCACGGCCTTCGACGACGTGCACCGCGAGGCCGTCCGCCTCGCCGCCGAGCAGGCCATGCTGCGGGGCAACGTCAACGCGATGTTCACGAACCTCTCGCGCCGCAGCCAGGGCCTCATCCAGCGTCAGCTCTCGCTCATCTCCGAACTGGAGTCCCGCGAGGCCGACCCGGACCAGCTCTCCTCGCTCTTCAAGCTCGACCACCTCGCGACCCGTATGCGCCGCAACGGCGAGAACCTCCTCGTCCTCGCGGGCGAGGAGCCGGGACGCCGCTGGACGCGCCCCGTGCCGCTCGTCGACGTGCTGCGCGCCGCGGCCTCCGAGGTGGAGCAGTACGAGCGCATCGAACTCTCCGCCGTGCCCTCGACCGAAGTCGCCGGACGCGTCGTCAACGACCTCGTCCACCTCCTCGCCGAGCTGCTGGAGAACGCGACGTCGTTCTCCTCGCCGCAGACCAAGGTCAAGGTGACCGGGCACGCGCTGCCCGACGGGCGTGTGCTCGTCGAGATCCACGACACCGGCATCGGCCTCTCGCCCGAGGACCTCGCGGCGATCAACGAGCGCCTCGCGGCGCCGCCCACCGTGGACGTCTCGGTCTCGCGCCGCATGGGCCTCTTCGTGGTCGGCCGCCTCTCGCAGCGCCACGGCATCCGCATCCAGCTCCGCCCCTCCGACTCCGGCGGCACGACGGCGCTCGTCATGCTGCCCGTCGACGTCGCGCAGGGCGGACGCAAGGTCCCGGGCAAGCCCGGCGCGCCCACCGGCCAGGGCGGCCCCGCCGCCGCGCAGGCCGCGGCGGGTGCCGCGGCGGCCCGCCGCGCTCCCGCGGGGGCGCTCGGCGGCGGCCAGGGCGGGCCCGGTCAGGGCGGGCCCGGTCAGGGCGGGCCCGGTGGCAAGCGGCTCGGCGCCGCGCCCGAGCGCGGCCAGGTCGGCCCCGGCGGCGCCCCGCGCGCCGCGCTGCCCGCTCGCGGCAACGCCCCGCAGGCCCCGACGGGTCGCGACGCCTTCCCGCCGGTCGGCGGCGGACGGCCGCCGCAGGGCCCCGGCAACCTCTTCGGCGACACGCGGCAGGGCCCGCCCCCCGGCGGCGCCCGCCCCGTGCCCCCGCAGGACAACCGGCAGGACGCCTTCGGCGGCGGCCGGACCGCGCCGATCCCGCCGCAGCGCCGCGCTCCGCAGGGCGAGGGCCAGGACGGCCGCCCGCAGCTCCCGCCGCGCGGCGGCCCGCGCGCCGAGCTGCCCGGCGGCCCGCCGCAGCCGCAGCACCCCGCGCCCGCCGACCGGCAGCAGCCCGCGGCGCCGTGGGAGCCGCAGGCCCAGGACGCCCCGCGCGGCCACGACGAGCCGCGCGGCCCGCGCCAGAACTTCGCCGCGCCCCGCAACGACAGCGGCCCCGGCTCGACGGCGCAGTTCCCCGCGATCACTCCCGACATGCCCGCCCCCGAGGGCATCGGGCGCTACGAGGCGCAGGGCGACCCCGCCTCGACCGGCGCGTTCCCGGCCGTGGACCCCGCGAACGCGCGGGGCCCGCAGGGCGGCTACGGGGCGGAGGACACCGGCTCCTGGGCACGCCCGCAGGAGGGCTACGCCCCAGGCGGCCAGGGCCAGGACGGCGGCTACCCGCCGCACCAGGACCAGCGTCAGGACCAGCACCGCGAGCAGCGCCACCCCCAGCAGGACCAGGGCCAGGGTGCCCCCGGCCGTCAGGGCCAGCAGGGCTACGGCTACGACGACGCGCGGCAGCAGGGCGGCTGGTCGCCGCAGGAGACCGGGCAGTTCCCCGCGCCGGGCGGCGCCCCGGCCCCGTACGGGCAGGCGAACGGCTACGACAGCGGCCAGTACCCGGCGGGCTCCGACACGGGTCAGTTCCCCGCGGCCTCCCCGCAGCAGGGGCAGTACCAGGGCGAGCCGTACCAGGGAGCCTCCGGGACCGGGCAGTTCCCCGCGCCGTCGCAGCAGCCCGGCCCGTACCAGGACACCTCGCAGACCGGCCAGTACCCGGCCCCCTCGCAGACGGGCCAGTTCCCGGCCGCCTCGCAGACCGGCCAGTTCCCCGCGCCCCCGTACCCGCAGGACGGGCGCCCCGGCGCCTACGCCGAGGGGCCGAACGCGCAGCAGCCCCGCGGCCCGCGACAGGCGGGCCCCCAGGGGCCCCAGGGCCCGCAGGCGCCGCAGGGTCAGGGCGGGTTCGCGGTCAGCGAGACCTCCTCCTTCCCGGTGAACACCGGGTACGAGCCGCCCAGGGCGCCGCGTCCCGACGGGCCGCCCGCGCGCGAACTCCCGCGCCGCGGCCCCGCCGAGAACGCGCTGCCCCCGGCCGGTCCCGGCGACGGCCGCACCCCGCTGTACGACACGCTGGAGACGAGCTGGTTCCGCGGCCCGCAGCCCGGCGGGCAGGAGCAGCCGCCGGAGCAGCCCGAGCCGCCGCACGCGGCCGAGCCGCCCCGTACCGGCGCTTCCCAGCGGTCCGCCGAGGAGACCCGTTCGCCCGCCGCCGCGCCCGAGGGCGGGGAGGAGACCGCGGGACAGGGCCCCGGCGCGCTGCCCGCGCAGGTCGGCCAGGAGACCTGGCGCGCTTCGCCCAACGACGAGTTGGTGCGGCAGGCGGAGCGGGTGCGGCAGCCCTCGGCGGGCGGCGTCACCACCTCCGGTCTCCCGCGCCGGGTGCCCCGCGCCAACCTGGTGCCGGGTACCGCTCAGCAGCAGCCGCAGCAGCAGACGGGTCCCCAGGTCTCCCGGGCGCCCGACGACGTGCGCGGCCGGCTGACCAATCTCCGCAGGGGCATCCAGCAGGGCCGCTACCAGGCCGGCAACAGTCTGCGTCCGTCCGGTGAGAACCGGCCGAACGAGGGCTACCCCCGCCCCTCTCACCAGCAGGAGCGCTAGTTGACCCCCATGAGCCAGGCGGCACAGAACCTGAACTGGCTGATCACCAACTTCGTGGACAACACCCCTGGGGTGTCGCACACGGTGGTGGTCTCCGCCGACGGACTCCTCCTCGCGATGTCCGAAGGCTTTCCCCGCGACCGCGCCGACCAGCTCGCGGCCGTGGCCTCCGGTCTCACCTCGCTCACCGCGGGGGCTTCCCGGATCTTCGAGGGCGGCACCGTCAACCAGACGGTCGTGGAGATGGAGCACGGCTTCCTCTTCATCATGTCCGTCTCGGACGGCTCTTCCCTCGCCGTGCTCGCCCACCCCGAGTGCGACATCGGCCTCGTCGGTTACGAGATGGCCCTTCTGGTGGACCGGGCGGGGGCCGTGCTGACGCCGGACCTGCGTGCGGAACTCCAGGGCAGCCTGCTCAACTGACGTCCGCTCAACGCCACCCCGCCCGGCCGCATTCAGCCCCCCACCGGCCACAGCCTGACGGCGCCGAGACCATCCGCTGTTCCGCCCGGAGGATTGCATGACACCGCCCACCGCACCGCACGACCCGTACGGGAATCCGCCCTCCGCCGGCTACGCGGTCGAGGGTGACCAGCCCCTGGTGCGGCCCTACGCGATGACGGGCGGCCGGACCCGGCCCCGTTACCAGCTCGCCATCGAGGCGCTGGTCAGCACGACGGCGGACCCGATGCAGATGTCGGGCCTGCTCCCGGAGCACCAGCGGATCTGCCACCTGTGCCGCGAGGTCAAATCGGTGGCGGAGGTCTCCGCGCTCCTGACGATGCCCCTCGGCGTGGCCCGGATTCTCGTCGCCGACCTGGCGGAGGCCGGTCTCGTCGCGATCCACCAGCCCGGCGGCGACGAGAACGCCGGCGGCCAGCCAGACGTGACACTGCTCGAAAGGGTGCTCAGTGGACTTCGCAAGCTCTAACGCCGAGGCGGGACGGTCGACGACCAGCGCGAAAATCGTGGTCGCCGGCGGCTTCGGTGTGGGCAAGACGACCTTCGTCGGCGCCGTCTCGGAGATCAACCCGCTGCGCACCGAGGCCGTCATGACGAGCGCGAGCGCCGGCATCGACGACCTCACCCACACCGGCGACAAGACCACCACCACCGTCGCCATGGACTTCGGCCGCATCACCCTCGACCAGGACCTCATCCTCTACCTCTTCGGCACCCCCGGACAGGACCGCTTCTGGTTCATGTGGGACGACCTCGTCCGCGGCGCCATCGGCGCCATCGTCCTCGTCGACACCCGCCGCCTCGCCGACTGCTTCCCCGCCGTCGACTACTTCGAGAACTCGGGCCTCCCCTTCGTCATCGCCCTCAACGGCTTCGAAGGACACCAGCCCTACACCCCCGACGAAGTCCGCGAAGCACTCCAGATCGGACCCGACACCCCGATCATCACCACCGACGCCCGCCACCGCGCCGACGCCAAATCCGCCCTCATCACCCTCGTCGAACACGCCCTCATGGCCCGCCTGAAGTGAGGGCGCGGGAGCCCCGCGGGGGCTCCGCGCGACGGGAGTGAAGGCCGCGGAACGGGGCCGGCGGGCCGCCCGGCGCGCCCGCCCGGCCCCGCTGTGTCCTTCGACACGGTGTCGACAGGCTTCATAACGTTTCGACAGAGAATTGACCGCGCGCCACCACGCGCCGCGCCCGTGCGGTGCCGCTGCGCGCATACGAGTCCCGGCTTTTGCCGGGGCTCGTTCTTTTATGCCCCTTTTATTAGCCTGGCGCGGCGTCCCGGGTGTCCGGAAGACCACTTCCGCAGAACGTTTGGCGGCGCACGGCGGAGCGTGCTGAAATCGCTGAACTGCCCAGTAGCAAGGGTGGTGAGCCGCCCGCTGTTGAGGGCCGGAAAACATCAGCGGCACGCGAGCGGTGCCGGCGCCGAGAGGTTGTTGGTCGAGTGAGGCGAAGCAAGAAGGGCTCAGGCCCGGCGGAGCGGGCCCGGGGTAACTTCACCCCGCTCGCGACCGCCGAGGCGCCGGCCGCGGTGCCGGAGAGCGGGAGCCCCACCTCCCCCTCCGCCCGCGGCAGCCGGCTGTCCCCCCGCAACTGGCGGGTCCCCACCCGGCTGAACGCGATCCTGCTCATACCCGTCATCGTCGGCCTCGTCATGGGCGGCTTCCAGGTGAAGGGGTCGATCGACACCTGGCGGGAGGCGGAGGACGCCGAGCACACGGCGCGCCTCGTGCAGGCCGCCATGACGTACGGCAACCGGCTCATCGAGGAGCGCGACGTCAGCGCCGAGCCGCTGCTCAAGGGCGAGGGCGTCACCCCGGCGGTGACCAAGGCGCGTACGGCCACGGACGTCGCGGCCCGCGAGTTCACCGCGGCCGCCGCCGAGATGCCGCACACCGAGGGCCTCGACCGGCGCATGGCCGACTTCCGCAAGGTCGAGCCGGGGCTCGACGCGCTGCGCAAGGCCGCGTACACGAAGAAGCTCTCCGGCGTGCGGACCGAGGAGGGCTACACCGAGGTCCAGCACCCGCTCATGGAGTTCGCCAACGAACTCGGCCTCGGCACCGGCAACATCACGAGCTACGGGCGCACCGTCTACGCGATCTCGCTCTCGAAGGCGGCGCTCTCGCTCCAGCGCTCCATCGGCATGCACCTGTGGGTCGCGCCGGGTCCCGACGCGGCGGGCGCCGCGAAGCAGCGCACCGCGCTGCCCACCTACGCCTACCTGGAGGGCATCGCCGTCGAGGAGTACACCTCCGGCGGTACCCCCGCGGACGTCGCGGCGCTGGACGAGGCGATGAAGAAGCTCGCCGCGGACGGCAAGAAGGCGAACGCGCGCGCGGCCGTGGCCGCGAAGGAGGCGGGCAAGAAGTACGTGGCACCGCCCGACCAGGAGACGATGGTCGGCCTCCTCTCCCGGCCCGACGCGACGCAGGACCGGCTCACCGCGCAGGGCGTCACCCCCGCGAGCTGGTGGGCCACGACGACGCCGCGCTTCGACGCGTACCGCACGATCGAGTCCGATCTCACGCGGAAGGCCGTGACGGAGGCGGCGGGCATCGTCGACGACGCCAAGCGCGACACGCTCCTCGTCTCGGCGGCCGTCGTCGCCGCCCTGCTGCTCGCCTTCCTCATCGCGGGGATGATGGCGCGGCAGATGAGCAAGTCCATGCGGCGCCTGCGCACGGAGGCGTTCGGCATAGCGCAGAAGCGGCTGCCCGCCCTCGTCGACCAGCTCTCGCGCACCGATCCCGGCCGCGTGGACACGCGCGTCACACCGCTGCCGATCACCTCGACCGACGAGATCGGCGAGGTCGCCCGCGCCTTCGACCAGGTGCACCGCGAGGCGGTCAGGCTCGCCTCCGAACAGGCCCTCCTGCGCAGCAACATCAACGCCATATTCACCAACCTCTCGCGGCGCAACCAGTCCCTCATCGAGGGGCAGCTCACCCTCATCACGGACCTGGAGAACAACGAGGCGGAGCCCGAGCAGCTGGAGAACCTCTTCAAGCTCGACCACCTCGCGACCCGTATGCGCCGCAACGGCGAGAACCTCCTCGTCCTCGCGGGCGAGGAGCCGGGACGCCGCTGGGACCAGCCGGTGCCGCTCGTCGACGTGCTGCGCGCCGCCTCGTCCGAGGTCGAGCAGTACGAGCGCGTCGAGCTGTCCGGGGTGCCCGAGGCCGAGATCCACGGCCGCGCCGTGACCGACCTCGTGCACCTGCTCTCCGAACTGCTGGAGAACGCCACGACGTTCTCCTCGCCGCAGACGAAGGTGCGGGTCACGGCGACGCGGATGCCGGACGGCCGCGTCGTGATCGAGATCCACGACAAGGGCATCGGCCTCAACGCCGAGGACTTCGCCGACATCAACCACCGGCTCGCCAATCCGCCGGTCGTGGACGCGGCGATCTCGCAGCGCATGGGCCTCTTCGTGGTCGGGCGGCTCTCCGACCGGCACGGCATCCGGGTCCAGCTCCGGCCCTCGGGCGAGCAGGCCGGCACGACCTCGCTCGTCATGCTCCCCGAGTCGATCACGCACGGCGGGGGCGGACAGGCCGGTCAGGAGAACGAGTTCACCGTCTCCTCGATGATCCCGGGGCAGCCGCACGCCGCACCGGGCGCGGGCCACGCGCCGCTGCGCACCGCCGCCGAACTCGGCTTCGACGACACCCGGTACGGGGCCGGGCAGCCCGCCCTGCCCGCGGGCGAGAACCCGGCCGGGCTCGACCCGGTGGGCCGCTCCCTGTTCCGCGAGGAGCGCCGCGCGGCCCTGGAGGCCCAGACGCACCCGCAGGAGCCCGCGCCGGAGCGGCACCAGGACGGGAACCGGCCGCTCTTCCGCGACCAGGCGGCGCCGGGCCCGTACGAGGGCGGCGGCCCGTACGGGAACGGCGGCACCGACGCGCCGTACGGCGGGAGCCCCGGCTACCCGGGGCAGGCCCCGCAGCCCTCCTACGGCAACGGCGGGGAGTACGCGCAGGGCTACCCGGCCCCGTACGGCAACGGTCCGGCCGGCTACGCGGGCGAGGGCGGGACCGCGCCCTACCCGGACGGGAACGCCTACGCTCCGCAGCCGCCGTACCCCGGCTTCACGCAGGGGGCGTACCCCGGCGCCGCGGCCGGGACACCGGGCGCCGAGGGCGGCTACCCGGCGCGGGAACAGGACGAGTACGCCCCGCAGTCCGCCTATACGCCCTATGCGGAGCCCACGCACGCCCCGTACCCGCCGGACGCCGCCGGGACCGGCGGCTACCCGGCCGCCCCTCACCGGGAGGAGTGGCAGCACGGGCCCGCCCAGGGCGGCGCCCCCGGGGGTGAAGCGGAATCCCCCGCACGCGCTCCCCAGGAGGACGCCGACCGCGTAGGCTTCGGCCCGCACGGTGGCGCCGCCGAGCAGGAGGGCGGGGTGACCGAAGCAGGTCTGCCGCGCCGGGTTCCCGCCGCGGGGGCCGGTGAGGTGACGGACCGTCAGGGATGGGACAATGGCCCGAGCGGCACCCCGCCCCAGGACGGCACGCCCGCAGGCGAGCAGCCGCGGGCGGAGCAGGACCCCGGTTCCTCGGCCCACGCGGCCAACGAGGACCGCGCTCAGCGCGCGAGCGGCCTGCGCCGCCCGCAGGCGGGCGGGGTCACCTCCTCCGGTCTGCCGCGCCGGGTGCCCAGGGCCAATCTGGTCGAGGGCGCGGCGGAGGAACAGAGCCCGCAGGGCGGCCCCCAGGTCTCCCGCGCTCCCGAGGACGTCCGCGGCCGGCTCAGCCGGCTCCGCAACGGCGTCGCGAGGGGCCGCACCGCGGGAAGCGACACGAATGGCACCAACGGCCGGGGTTCCGGCCCCGACAGCACCTACGACCAGGAGCGTTAGCGTGAGCCCGATGAGCCAGGCGGCACAGAACCTGAACTGGTTGATCACCAATTTCGTGGACAACACCCCCGGGGTGTCGCACACGGTGGTCGTCTCCGCCGACGGTCTTCTCCTCGCGATGTCCGAGGGTTTCCCGCGCGACCGCGCCGACCAGCTCGCGGCCGTGGCCTCGGGTCTCACCTCGCTGACCGCGGGCGCGTCCCGGATCTTCGAGGGCGGCACCGTGAACCAGACGGTGGTGGAGATGGAGCGGGGATTCCTCTTCATCATGTCCATCTCGGACGGTTCCTCGCTCGCGGTCCTCGCCCACCCCGAGGCCGACATCGGCCTCGTCGGCTACGAGATGGCCCTGCTCGTGGACCGGGCGGGCTCCGTCCTGACGCCGGATCTGCGGGCGGAACTCCAGGGTGGTCTGCTCAACTGACGCTTTTCTCAACCATCAGACAAGCGGTGCGTTTTCGCGTCCCGGGGCCGTAAGGTTTCGGGACGCGGCTCCACACTGACGGCGCCCGGACAGCAGGAGGAGGAAGAACGTGACGACACCCCCCGGTGGTTCGCCTGCCGACTGGTCCCACGGCCAGGGCGGGTACCAGGGTGACGGACCGGGTCCGCACTCCTTCCCAGGGCAGCAGCAGGACGAGCAGCGGCACGACGAGTGGCAGCAGTCCGAGTGGCAGTACGGGCAGCGGCAGGAGCCGGACCCCGGACAGCCGTACGGGCAGCGCCCGTCGTACGGGGAGCAGCAGCCGTACGGGGAGCAGCGCCCGTACGGCGAGCAGTCGTCGTACGGGGACGAGCGGGACCCCTTCGACGCGTACCCGTACCCGCACCCCGGCCAGCAGCCGCAGCAGCCCCGGCCCGCGCAGCCGCGGCAGCAGCCGACGCACCCGCGGCACCAGCGACAGCCCGTGCAGCCCACCGGGCCCCGTGCCCCCCTGCCGCGCCAGAACGCGCAGGACGCCTCCGGTGGTGGGGCCGGGCGCGGCCCGAGTCCGCTCGTGCGGCCGTACGCGATGACCGGTGGCCGGACCCGGCCCCGTTACCAGCTCGCCATCGAGGCGCTGGTCAGCACCACCGCTCAGCCTTCGCAGATGCAGGGGCAGTTGCCCGAGCATCAGCGGATCTGCAATCTGTGCCGGGAGATCAAGTCAGTAGCGGAGATCTCGGCGCTCCTTTCCATTCCCCTCGGCGTGGCCCGGATTCTCGTCGCCGACCTGGCGGAGGCCGGTCTCGTCGCGATCCACCAGCCCGGCGGCGACGAGAACGCCGGCGGCCAGCCAGACGTGACACTGCTCGAAAGGGTGCTCAGTGGACTTCGCAAGCTCTAGTGGCGAACCGGGACGGTCGACCACCAGCGCGAAAATCGTGGTCGCCGGCGGCTTCGGC